>DASUPZ010000205.1:0-12266 GCA_036280855.1 Pyrinomonadaceae bacterium
TAAGTAGTTCGCCTGTAAAACGATTGCATGACGAATGCAGATCACAGGACCGCTGATTTCTGTTAAGCTTCTCAGGGCGTTTTACTCTCTCCTCTTGTCCCCCTCTCTATTCCACAAAAGGAGGCTTGCACAATGAGCAAGTTTATTCGCAAAGGGACTTTTACGGGGCTTTTGGTCCTGCTGGCATTGGTACTCGCGACCGACGCCTTTGCACAGGGCAGAGGACGAGGAGGAGGCGCAGGTAGCGGTCGTGGCGGTGGCGGTGGCAGCAGCAGCCGTGGTGGTCCACCGGCGGGAACCGGGGTGGACCGTGGGGTCGGCAATGCTTCAGAGCGTTCCGGCGGGCGTTCCGATGACGGACTCAGCAATGCATCGACCAGGTCCAAAGGGCGTTCTGATGACGGCATCGAGCGCGCTCGACGTTCAAACTTACGTCGCGCCGATGATGACCTGCGCAACCATCCACGACTTCCGAGAGCGCTGCATACAAACGCAAACGATCTGCGCGCTGGTTACCAGGCAGCGTTGGCGACGAATCCCGATCTGAAGTTTGGGCATTACGTTTCAGCCACGAGGTTGAGCCAGAATCTGAATTCGCGATTTCCCAATGTGACGCGTGAAGCAATCCTGGACGGTTTGGCTTCCGGCAGAAGCCTGGGCCAGACGTTGCAGGATCTCGGTTTGAACGAGCGCGAAGAGAAGGAAGCTCGCAAACGCGCGGACGCGGAGATCAAAGCCGCTCGAAAGAACAACTAAGCAGTTCAAAACACAAAGACGCTAAGACACAAAGGTCAGGATGTTCTGACTTTTGTGTCTTCGTGTTTTTGCGCGTAAAGTCTGTGGTGGAGATTGCGAGAGATGAGCGAAAACACACTGACCATTACTGACAATCGCACGGGGAAGCAATACACACTGCCAATCGAACATGGAACGATCAAGGCCATGGATCTGCGGCAGATCAAGACCGCTGACGACGACTTCGGTTTGATGACGTACGACCCTGCGTTCATGAACACAGCTTCGTGCAAGAGCCGCATCACGTTCATCGACGGCGACAAAGGCATACTCGAGTATCGCGGGTATCCCATCGATCAACTCGCGGAGAAGAGCAGCTATCTCGAAGTTGCGTACCTGCTGCTTTACGGCGAACTGCCGACGTCTTCGCAACTCACCGAGTGGACCAGGAACATCACCTATCACACATTCATCAACGAAAACATCAAGAAGGTGATGGATGGTTTTCACTACAACGCACATCCGATGGGCATGTTTGAAGCCACGCTCGGCGCACTCTCTACTTTTTATCCGGATGCGAAACAGATCTTCAACGTCGAGCTGCGTTGGAAACAGATCTATCGACTCATAGGGAAGGTCCCGACGATTGCGGCGTTTGCTTTCAGACATCGCATCGGCATGCAGTATTCGTATCCCGATAACGATCTGAGTTACGAGGGTAACTTCCTGAACATGATGTTCAAGACGACGGAGTTGAAGTACAAGCCCGACCCGGTGCTCGAAAAGGCGCTGACAGTGCTTTACATACTGCACGCGGATCACGAGCAGAATTGCAGCACCAACGCGATGCGAAGTATCGGCAGTGCGCACACCGATCCGTTCTCGTCCCTGGCTGGTGCAGCGGCGGCGCTTTATGGTCCATTGCACGGCGGCGCCAACGAGCAGGTGCTGCGCATGTTGAAGGAGATTGGTTCAGTTGCGAACGTGCCTGACTACATCAAACGAGTGAAGGCCGGCGAGTTTCGTCTGATGGGTTTTGGTCATCGCGTTTACAAGAACTACGATCCACGCGCGCGCATTATCAAGCAGGTTGCTTACGAAGTGTTTGAAGTGACTGGAAAAGATCCGTTGCTCGACATCGCTCTGGAGCTCGAACGAATCGCGCTTGAAGATGAATACTTTGTGAAGCGGCGCCTGTATCCGAACGTCGATTTTTACTCGGGGATTATCTACCAGGCGATGCGTTTTCCGGTTGACATGTTTCCGGTGATGTTTGCGATTCCGAGAACGTCAGGATGGCTGGCGCAGTGGGTGGAAATGCTCGAGGATCAGGATCAGAAGATCGCGCGCCCGCGACAGATTTACATGGGCCATCGCACACGCGACTACGTTCCGATCGACGCGAGGTAAATCCTGTAAATCTTGAAAATCATGTAAATCCTGTCAAAGGCTTTACCCGGCAATCATGCGCGCGGCGATTTCTTTCAGGAGTTTCGCGCAAACTGTGCCCGTGATATGCAGCGGATCCATCCGCGGATTGAATTCCACGATATCAGCTCCCACCACCTGTCCCTTCAATCGTTGAATCAAATCAATCGCCTGCCGCGTCGATAATCCACCCGGTTCGCGGTGCGACACGCCTGGCGCAAACGCCGGATCGAGTGCGTCGATATCGAAAGATATGTAAACAGGCGAGTCAAACTCGAGCTGCAGGTTTGTCGTCAAACTGTGCATCTCGATCGACTCGACGTTGAACTTTCGCACCTGCTCGCGTTGATGTGACGTGAACGTCCTGATGCCCACCTGCACCAGTCGCTTCACAAGTCTCTGCTCCATGATGCGCGCAAACGGCGATGCGTGCGAATTACGATTTCCCTGGTAGTTGTCGTAAAGATCGGGATGCGCGTCGAAGTGCAGGATACTCAGGTCTTTGTACTTCTGCGCAAACGCTCGCACGATCGGGTAGGTGATCGAATGATCACCACCGAGCGAAATCGGCGACAGGCCGTCGGCAATCAACGTGTGGATCGAGTTCTCGATCAACGTAGGCATGTCGCTGCCCGGCACCGGCTCGATATCGCCGGCGTCGAAGAAGGTTGATTCGCCGGAAAGATCGGTCCCGTTTTCACTGTTCATGTTCCACGCGTCAGAACGCAACGCGGCGCGAATTTGCGGCGGTGCGTCTGCGGCGCCCTTTGTAAACGACGAGTTCTCGTCGTAGCGAATACCGATGAGTGCAAGTTTGGCGCGCCGTTCGGTGCTGGGAGGTTGTTCAGGCATGTCGGATGATTGTTTTGCGTTACTTTGGGGGGCGATTGGGCTGGTGCACCCGGCAGGGCTCGAACCTGCGACCTTCTGATTCGAAGTCAGACGCTCTATCCAACTGAGCTACGAGTGCACGGGACAGATGGTAAATGTTCGGGAGTGAATGGTAAAGCGCCGCGGTGCTTATCTCCCCTGAAACTCTTTGCGAACGAACTGTACCAGGTCGGTGATCTGCGCCGCATTGAGTTTCTCTTTAAAGGCGGGCATGGCTTCTTCGCCGTTCGTGACGATGTTTATCAGTTGATCCTCGGTGTGCTTCAGGGCGTGGCCGGCTTTCAGCGAAGGGACCTTGATCTGTTTGTCGTTTACTCTTACCAGGCCGCCCTCACCCGTTGGACCATGACAGCCTTCACAGTTCTTTGTGTAGTTGGCGCGAGCAGTGGCGAACTGATCTCCGGGCGCTGCCGGCGCTGCTGGTGCTACGGGCGACGCGGCAGTTGCGGGGGTCGATGTGTTAGTTGGCGTTGCAGTTTCAGTGCAGGCGGTTGCGAGTAGTGCGAGAGCGACGCAAGTCAGCGCAAACGAGATAAGTTTCATCTGAAAAGTTTCTCCGGTTCCGTGTGTTTCCAAAAGGCAGTGAGTGTAGCTTCACATTTGTTCAAAAGTCACGTTCAGAGTTCAAGCTTTAGCTTGCATTCGAAAGCACAACCTGAAGGTTGAACTCTGAACTTTGACGCACGAGCGGCCAGCTTTCTTCCGTGGGTTGCATTCAGCACTCAGACTCGGCAGAATGACTTTGCATCGTCAAATCTCCAAGGTCAGTTCGTCAATCAGTTCTGAGGTAAACCAAATGAGTAGCGATAAGGATGCAGGCAATACCCCGCGCAGTTCTCTTCGTCTCGCCCCCGCTCACCAGGAGGTAGAGACCGAGAAGGCAAAGCTGCCCAGGCAGTTCGTCACCTTCACCTTTTATCACACGCGTCCCGAATGGCGTTTGCTCTCTGAGACCGATAAAAAGAGGTGCCGCGAGGAGTTTGTGAAGACCGTCGACGATTTTCGCTCTTCATTGCTGATTCATTCCTACTCGACCGTGGGGCTCCGCACTAATGTCGACTTCATGATCTGGCGCATCGGTTACGAACTCGAACCGATTCAGGAGATGACCGCGCAACTCAACAAGACCGAAATGGCGAAATACATCGAACCGTCGCAATCGTTTCTTTCGATGACGAAGCGATCGATGTACATCGACAAAGACAACCCCGAGCACGTCGAGGATCGGCTGCACATCATTCCAGGAAAATCGCAGTATCTTTTCGTTTACCCGTTTGTGAAAACTCGTGAGTGGTATTCGCGAACAGCGGAACAGCGGCAGGAGATGATGGACGAGCACATCCGTATCGGCTCGAAGTATCGCTCGGTAAAACTCCACACCACTTACTCCTTCGGGCTCGACGATCAGGAGTTTGTCGTCGCATTTGAAACTGACTTCCCGGCTGACTTTCTCGATCTGGTCCAGGAGCTGCGCGAAACCAAAGCCAGCTCTTACACACTCCGCGATACGCCGATGTTCACGTGCCGGCAACGCTCGCTGACCGAATGCCTCGAAGCCCTCGGTTAACACCGATCACACGGATGAAGCATCTGTGTCTTGCAGGCACAAAAATAGGTCTAATAAGACCGATATGTCTTATAAGACCTATTTCTTTCTTTGCACTGAGCTGGCTGTTACTCTCGAACAGCATTCTCTTATCCCAGCCCAACGTGTCCGCAGAGTACCTCTGGTATGAGGCGGAGAACATGCGCGGTTTTAGCACCGGCAAGCTCGGCGAACCTCTGCTCAATCCCTCTTACTTAAATCTCTCGCGCGAGAAGGCGCCGGGCTGGGGAATGAATGGACCAGGCGTGTCCGCTGAGTGGACGCAGGGTGGTGAGAGCGAATGGAACTCGGCGGCCGCAAGTGCCGACGAAACTCGTGCGACGTTGTACCAGGATCTCGAGGTTCCACGTGCCGGCGCGTACACCCTCTGGATACGTTACGCTGACTGGGCCAGGAAGAATGAAAACTTCACCGTCACGATCGCGCAGGAAAACGCTGAGGTGTTTCGTCGTGAGTTTGGCGCCAAGGACCTGATCGATCCGCACGACGAAGTGAGCATGTACTGGGGCTGGGCGTTTACGTGGGACAACGCGAGCGCGACTTTGAAGAAAGGCCCGGCGCGCGTGTCGATCCAGATCGAGAAAGCAGCGGAAGCGCGCCGGCACGTCGACTGTTTTTTACTCACGAACGAACCGACTTTCAAGCCTGCCGGCAGGCAGAAGCCCGACTTCGCGGCTATGCGTCACCTGCGTGGCTGGTCCAGCAATCGCAAACCGTTGTCGTCGCTGCTTCGGAGTGAACCGCCGGCGCGAGTTCCTGAGTCGTGGTTGCGGCCCACTGTTGCCGGACGCGACTTCTTCATGCCATGGAACATCGCGAAGGAGTTCTGGCCGCTGTACGACAAACCCCTCGAGGAACGCCCGCTCTTTCCTTTCAACGCCGAACCAATCGAACAATTCGTCGCAAAGTACAAAGGCGCCGGCGAAGTGCCCCTCTTTCAGTCGAAGCTCGTTGTTCCGGTTGTTTACATCAACAACGTTCCTGAATATCTGAAAGAGGGCAGTGCCTTTCTTCGTTATCTTCGCGAGACGAAAGTCCCATTCGCGATCTTGATTAACTACGGCGCCGCGGAGATGAACGCCGCGGATGCTCAGGCTGCATGGCAGTTGCTCAACGGCGAATTGAAAGATCAATTTCTGGGATGGATCTCGGGTGAGAGTGTCGGCTACGTGTGGGAGCATGCGCCGGCGGAGTTGAAGATCTCTGCCTCGATGTCGCGACGGGAGTTGCTCGAGGCACACCGGCTGTTTTATTCGAACGCACTTGCGCGCAAGTGGCGCGACATTTTCAAGACTGAGACCGGCCCGATGTGGGACAAGTTGATTCCGGCGCAGTCGACTTCCAGCACTTCGTTTGCGCATGCACTGACGCAGTGGGGCGTAAACCTGATCGGCATGGAAACTGCGGCAGTTATGCCGATGACGGGCATGCGTATCGCTTTCACGCGGGGCGCCGCAAGGCAATTCGGCGGCGCTTTTCTTTACTATCACGCACCAAACTTCGGCGATACGGCTACGACGTTTACCAGGGTGCAAAATTTCGCCGGTCCCGATCACTTTTACCACTCGCGTTATGGCGCAACGATGGGGCCATCGCTTTCCTGGTATCGCAAAAATTATTACCTCTACTACATGGCGGGAGCGTCGGCGATTTATCTCGAGCAGGGGCACGATCAGTTTTTCAAACCCGGGCCCGGCGAGCATCCATTTCAACTCAATCCGCTTGGAAGAATCACTGACGAGTTTGTGCGGTTTGCGGAGAAGCATCCCGATCGCGGCACGCCCTACACGCCCGTAGCTTTTCTGCTCGATCCTGCCAACGGCTTTGAGATGACCGATTATCCGCACTGGCCGTTTGAAGTGTCGCAGATCGATCGCGGGGATCGTGCTTTAAGAGAGTTGTTTGGCGTTGCTTACTATCCCGGTCTCGTGGTTGAAGGTGAGCCGGCAATCGCGGATCGACAGCCGTTTATTTCCGGTGTGTTCGGCGACATTTTCGACGTGTTGACGGCCGCGGATGGACGCGGATCGAAGTCAAAGATTTCAACGCTGCTGCCGGCGTATCGTGCTGTTGTCGTGGGTGGTCGTGTTGAGTGGTCAGACGAGTGGATTCAACGTCTTAACGATTACGTGCGAAACGGCGGGACGCTCGTGATCAATGCAGCACAAATAAAACGACTGCCGGAGCAGTTGTTGGGAGTGCGACTTACGAACGAGACGGGTGAAGCACACAATGCTCGTTGTCTTGCGCCGGGTGAAGACGTCCAGGATCTAAAGGGACAGATATTCCGGTATGAAAAGCTCGAACTGAAAGGTGCGACTCCTCTGATCACTACCCTGAGCGATCAGCCGTTGGTGACTGTGAACAACGTCGGGAAGGGGAGTGTCGTGTTTGTAGCCGTGCCGGACTTACTCGCCGAAGACGAGCGCATGACGCCATTCGCCGCGCACATGCTCGCACACGTCTTTGCGAATGCCGCGCCGATAAAGGTGACGGGTGATGTTGAGTACCTGATTAACCGCAGCGCGAACGGCTGGATCGTTACGTTGCTGAACAACAACGGCGTGTTCAAGACTCAACAGGGAATGGCCCAGGTCGATCGCAGTGCTTACGTCAACGCAACAATCTCATTGCATGGTCAACAGATTCTAACCGCCACCGAATGGACCAGCGACACCCAACTAAAAGTAACTGCCGGGAGCATATCGGTTTCGATTGCCCCCGGCAGCCTCGCCATCATCAGCATCCATCCGCGTTAATCCGCGGCTCAAACCGTAACCGTCGTCCCATCAAACTTCGTCAAACTGAAACCATTGAACACTTCGTTATAACAAGCTCGCTGGTCTTTCAGAATGCCGATCGCAATCTGCTCGCCCAGTTTGAGCGACTCGGTTGCATCCGAACGCCAGTGCACGCCCGCCGTGTTTCTTCCGAGGGCCACGTTCGCGGCGACCTTGTTCAGTTCACCGCCAACAGTGAGGTCACCGGCATCTGATTCGCCGTAAGGCACGAGGCTCAGACCATCATCCGCCGGCTGCACCGGCGCGAGGCCGATATCGACGAGCCGCGTAGTCTCCTTGAACCAAGCCTTGAGAATCGTGACGCATGCGCCCGCAACGGTGGCATGGCCTGCGCCATACGCCGGATGCGTTGGTGAGCCTTCCGGAAACGCCATCGGCAACAACGCGTTTCCTGCCGGCACGAATCCGCCGAGACGGTTTGCATTTGAGAGCGATGTGAGTATCTCCGGATGCACAGGATAACCGGCGCCTGCATGCAGTGTCCGGTGAACTCGTGCGGCATGAACTTCAGGTCGCAGCCGTCGATGCACGAACCACTTCTCATACCACACGGCTTTCAACGCACGAGTCGACACTTCGCACAAGAGCGTGGCGATGTGTGGACCCCCAAAAGTTCCAAACCCCGCCTGGCTGGGATTGCCGTTGTAAGGATTGCCCTCGTCAAAAGGCGCCCCTGCTCCGGCAAGCACCAGAAATGCGTGGAAGTAACCCTGGAACAATACGTCGATGTGGACCCATTGTCCGATATCCCGGCCATTGCGCATGTAGCGCGGCACCGGATCGAATGTGTTCGCCGGTTGAGCGATTCCGCGTTGCACTGCAAGCCACGTGGCGAAGTCGGTCATGTAATCGAGACCGGGAACAGTTGTAGTGATCTTCTGTTCGATCTTATTCGCGCCGAAGTTGCAGTCCTGGTAGAAGAATTGAGACAGGTATGGTCCAACGCGATCTCCCGGCGTCAGACCGCGAAACAGAGTTGCCGTGGTGACAGCGCCGCCTGACTTTGGTGCGTTAAAGTCATTCCCATACAGCGTCAGATCGGCTGCGGCGGCGTTTGCAATCGGATTTGTCGAGTACTGGCTATAAGGCACATCGCGCAGCAGGGCCATCCAGTAGTTTTCAGAGATTTCAGCGGCCTGTGCGCGGCTGGCAAACGCAGGCGCTGGAGGTTGCACGAGTGCGTGAGCGTCAGGTCCCTGCATATCGAACGCCAGACCTGATTGCGGATTCGTTAGCAGCGTGGTGCCGCCGAGCGGAATGGCGTCGAAGTCAGCCGGCCGTCCGCTGTTAATTGCTTTCACCAACGCGGCGTATGCACTGGCGACTACAGTTCCGTCGTTGTTGTGCGGCAGGCCTTTCGAATAACTGCCGAGCTTATTTGGATAAAGCTCTTCGTCCTGGTTGTTTGGGTGTTGCAGGTTTTGTGGGGTGTCTTTCAGACCAGCGCTTGCGGCATCACGCCGGAGTTTGGCGCAGTCGTTTGCGCGTTGATTCGACCCGGTGGCGGCTTGCACCTGGGAACGCTGGGTTTTGAGTAGAGGATCGGTTCCGATTACTCCGGCTGCGATAGTTGCGGCGCCGGCGGCGCCTAAGAACTTACGCCGGCTCGTTTGCAAGGAATTGTCTTTCACGGGGTTTTCTCCTGGGCCAGATTGTTCGTTTACGGGAGGTCTGCTCTGGGCACACGAGGCGTGCGCAGGGAAGACGTGCTTCCAAAGTGTGATATTGAACTAAACCGGTGTGAGTCGGGGCGTTGACTACACGCGAGTTCTGGGGATCGCGCGTATTCTTATCACAAGTGGCAGGCTGGAGGGAAGGGTGAATTTAACTCTTGTTCAGAGTTCAGCCTTTAGGCTGCTGTTTTGGCGGACAAGCTAAAGCTTGAACTCTGAACGGTAGCCCAAAGTGCGGGTTAAGGTCTTTTGCCGCCGCCCTTTCTGGATGGATGAATTTAGCCCCTCCTTGGAGTGCGGCGACTTGTCGCCGCTGTGGTCCCACGCTTAGCACCTCTGACTGTGGACCAAAGCGGCGACCAGTCGCCGCACTCCAAGGAGGCGCCCTTAGCTACGGTTTCTTGCCGCGGCCTTTGCCACCACCCTGTGCGGGCTGTGTGGCTTTAGCCGGACGTTCCTGTTTCTGCTGCTGCGGCTGTGCCGGACGCTCCTGTTGTTTCGGTTGCTGCTGCGGCTGCGCCTTTGCCGGACGCTCCGCGGCCCGGGGCGCCGGTTGTGCACTTCTCACCGGTCCCGGATCTCGGCGCACCTGCGGTTGCTGCTGACGAACAGCAGGCCGCTCCTGCCGCGGACGCTGCTGTTGCGGCGCCGCAACGCGTTCACCCTGTGGCTGCTGCTGGCGAACCGGTCGCGCCGCACGCTCTGCCTGCGGTGCACCTCGATCACGATCAACTCGTCGCTGTTCGTTCTGTTGCCGGCGTTGCTCCTGTTCTGCACGCCGTTCATCACGCCGCGGCTGCACAGGTTCAGGCTGACTAACCGTCGTTCGCGCCGGCGCAGCCTGCTGCTGCTCCGCGCCTTTTCCACGACGCTCGTCTCTCACCTTAAACTTCTGACCCTTCGCGCGATCTGAAGCCGTCTCAACACGCATCCTTTTCGCGATGTCGCGGTTGAACCGTGGCGCCACGGGCGCTGTGCTCGTGATCACCGTCGTGTCGTCAAGCTTCCGTGCAATACCCGGAGGAATGTCGATCTTTCCGCGACCCCACGCTGAATTCACCACTGCATTTCTGAGCGGCGTCAACAGCAACGGATCGAGAACCGGATTCACCTGCGCAAGCATGTTCCGATCAGCCTTGCGCGCGCGTCTCCCATCGAAGCCACGTGTGAACTCGTCAAACGAAACCACCGTAACTGCGCCCGGCACGTCGAGATTCACGCCACGGTAATAGAGCTCGTCACGCGTCAAGTACTGAGGTTGCCAGCTCGCGTCGTAGTAGCGCGGCACGTAGACGTCACCTGGTCCAAGCGGCACCCACCCGATCTGGTTGTCGCCAAACGGAACCCACGAAACCATCGCCGGCGAGTAAACCGGCGCAACGTTCGTGCGCTCAGGGATCCAGTACCAGCGATCGCCAACGGACGCCCAGCGACCGTAGTGATACGGCGCGTAACCCCAGGGCTCACTCGATACCCACGTTGGTCCATACGGATAATCCGTGTACCAGTAACCCGCCTGGTAAGGCGCCCAACCCTGGTCCACACGCGGTGACCAGGCGTAACCATAGCCGTCGAGATTTCGCCAGTCGCCGTAGTAGTCAAGCTCGTACAAGCCGGGAATGTAAGAGTTCGCGTATTGGTAACTGGCGTTCCGGCGATATGGATCGAAGTAATAGGGATCGTTGAGATAGGTGTTGTAGTCGCGATAGCGACCGTCGTAATACTGTGGATACTGATAGCCGTAATAGTCATCGACGAGATAGCCGGCGTCGCGACCGTCCATTTGTGAAAGGACGACGTCAGCAGCGGTCGAGCCGAGGAGTGTCAGCAGTTCGCCTTTACCGATCTGTCCACTGCCGCCCATACCGACCACTTGCGCCAGACCACTCAACACCGAGACCAGAACCTGGCCATTATCGATGCCGACGTTGTAAAGACCCGGTTGCTCAAAATCGACAGCGCCATAAGGCGTTGCGACTTCAAAAAGATCGCCGTCATCCAGATAGCCGACGTCAAACACGGCCGATCCGTCGCGCAGCGCTAGCTGCGTGCGATCGTCAGTTAACGAGAGCACGTCGAGCGACGTATTCGGATTGAGCCGCGCGTAGTTGCGCCCGGTAAATGCGATGCTCGCGCGTGAGTTGTCACGCGTGTAGATTCGATCGCCGACTGAAAAAGGTTGATTGTCCGTAGCGGCGATCCACTGATCGTCCGCGGTCGCAGTTGCGTCTGTGTTATCGATGGCAACGTCACCTTCGACACGTTGAATCCGTGCGGCATGCGGCAATTCCTCAGCCGATGCGGTCCGGTCATTTTTCATCCATAAAGCAACGCCCACGCCCGCAAGGACGGCACACACCACCGCCACGATCGTGAGATGCGGCCACACTTTTAGGTTATTCATAAGCTGCCCCCCAAAGTCTATTTTTCGGGATCTTGTCCGCAAGGACCATGCCGGGCCGCGGATCAAAGCCGAATTGGACGGATGAACGCGGATTTGTAACCCATATCGTTGATTGGTGAATTAAATCGTTCCGGTAAATGGCCTAAAAAGTGGCGGTTTTATTGCAGTTTTTATGTGGAATGCCAGTTGCGAAACGGGGACCGTCTAGCTCTCTCCGCTTGTCAGTACTGAAAGGACGCATCAAGTGAAACATCTAAAACAGATCGGTTTATCGTTAGCGATATCCGCCACCTTCCTGGGAGCGGCTGATCTTGCGAATGCCCAGGGCCGAGGCCGTGGACGCGGTGAGGAGCGCAGACAGGAAAATCAGGAGCGACGGCAGGAAGGTCAGGAACGTCGCCAGGAGAATCAGGCTGGTCGCGAACAACGCCAGCAACAGCGAAACCAGGAACAACAGCAACGCTGGGAACAACGCCGGCAGGAGCAACAGCAGCGGAGTCAACAACAGCAACAAGAGTGGGAACAACGTCGACAGCAACAACAGCAGCAGAGTCAGGAACGACAGCAACGCTGGGAACAGCGGCGCCAGCAGCAGGGCAACGATCAGCAACGCCAGCAGCAGATCGACCGCTCGCGCGAACGCGAGGACCGCTGGCAGCAGCAGCGCCAGCAACAAATTGAACGTTCACGCGAACGCGAGGATCGCTCGCAGCAGCAGCGTCAGCAAC
>DASUPZ010000206.1:0-7839 GCA_036280855.1 Pyrinomonadaceae bacterium
ATCAACATGTAATTCTTGAGTGGTGTATTGAACGCAGCTAAAGCAGTTTGCCAGTGCGTATTTAGCTGAGCGGTCGTCGGATAGATTGAGAAGCAACGTGTTGCTTGCGGGTTTGCGGACGCCGCGGTCGTATTGCCTCTCGCATAAGGCTGTTTCGCGTTCCACGGAAACGTTGTCGGTCCCGAACCAGTAGAGGCGGGCCGGATGTTAGTGCTTTGAGTGCCGGCGTTTTGTTTGTAGTAGGAGTAACGCACCGACGATGAAGGCGCGGCCGATCCGCAACTCGGCTGGTTGATCCAGTTGGTGGCAGGGTTGGTGCCGCAACCATTAGCAACATTGCACGGCGACTGCGCCATCGGTGCGTTGTCAACGTGCTCGAACGTTGCCCAAATCCATTGCGGCAACAACTTCGGATTGTTTGTATCGACGGGATTGCGTTGGACGATGTGCATGCCTACGAGGCCCAACATCACGCTGCTGCAAAACTGCCGACCGCCGTTGACAAGATCTCCCGGGACGGCGATGAACGCGAGCTGCGTGTAATAACGTGATGGATCGTCGCCGAGCGTGGGATTGATGATGCGCCAGGCAGTCTTGATTTCAATGGAACCGTTTGCGCCTGTCTGGGTTGTGGCTGACGCCGTGAATTGAGCGCCACCCGGATTGTTGTTGACGAAGTTAGTTTGTCCTGTGAGTGTCGTCAGGGTCTGTGACGATTGTCCGTTAGGCGCCAGTAGATAATTTGCTTCGATATCGTTGACGCGGCGCTCGTAGATGGTCCAGTTTCCATTGACATCAATCAACGGCAAGTTGGTTGACGCCTGGAAATACTCCTCGTTATTCGGCGCCGGTTTTCCATTTCCATCTGAGCCGATGTAGAAAATCGGCAGGGCGAGAGCGCTCGTGCAGCCGGCGCGCTTGGGCGAGTTGCCGAAGAGCGCATTGACCTTTCGATAATCCTGGAAAACGCGACGGCCGGACGTCTTCAGTCCCTGAGATGGCGGTTGATTGACCGCGTTCGACGCCCAGTTGAGCGCGACAAACATCTGCCACGCCATGTTGTCGAAAGGCGTTTGCACGTCACCGTCTTTCGACGTTGGCAACGGGCCGAAGAGTCCTGAATAGCCAAAGCCTGAGTTCAATAGCGGATCGGGTCCGATATAGGCGGGCAGTTTTGAACACAGTGAACTGGAACCGTCAGCACACAATTGTGCTTGCGGGACATAAGAACTTTGCGCGGAAACGTAAGATACTTGCGCGGCCGGCCGGTGAACGACGACTACCGCTGCGGCGATCAAAAGCATTGCAGACATCAACAACAACTTTTTCATCGGGCCTCCTGTTTAGTGGGTTGAAGGGCAGTTGCGGCAAGAAACACACACCACCACATGATTGATTGGGTTATGCAATTAACTCTGGGATGTAAGGAGCTGGGAGGCGTACTCGCGCTGCGTAGGTCGTAGTCGCGACTACAGCGATCTTATAACCTTTATGAGCGCAGCTTGTCCATAATTACCTTTTGACCCTTTGACAGGATTACATAATTAGGCCGGCGGTAAGCCGAGCGCACGGCGGCCGTCGAATTTGTAAGAAGCGAGCGGGCCATTGGCGTCGACGTAGTGAAAGAAAACTTGAATCCAGTAGTTTCCGTTGAAACGCTCGCGCCAGTGTGGAAGCTCACGCCCCTTGTACACAAGCATGTCACCAGCATTCAGCGTAATCGAGCGCGGCTGCTGGTGAACCTCGAGCCAGAGCGGCCACGGTTCCGGCGCATCGTAAGCCAGTGTGACTGAAGCACTGATCTCGCACGCACGTCGATCCTTATGCCGGGTGAGCACCGCACCGGTTTCGTAGATTCGTAGGAAAGAATAGGTGGGTAACAAACTCAAGCCAGTGATCTGTTCCATCGTTGGCTGGAGATGTAGCAGAAGGCTCTCCATCAACGTATCGCCGTAGCGATCACGAAAACCAGCCTTTTCCTCTCGCCGGAGAAAACGCTTCTCGCCCAACATCAATGCATACGTGGTGTAAATATCGAGACTGTGTTGATCGAAGACTTTCCGCCTCACGACGTAATCATCGCGATCGAACGAACCGTCAGTCTGATCTTGTTTTAGCCCGTCCTGCGTAAGTTCCATTATCGCAGACATATTCTTATCCCGCTTGTTGATGATGGGAGCGAACGCCAGCTTGCGACGTTCGCCCTCTGTCAAATGTTACTCATCATCCGGATCCCTGGGCGGTGGCGCCTGACGCTGAAAATCTTCCGGATCTTCCGGATCCCCCGGCGGGGCGGGAGCTGCAATATCTTCTGGATCCTCAAACTCGCCTGGAGGCGAGCTTCGCGAAGGGTTCTCTCGATCACTTCGCATCTGCATATCGGAAGCTGGTAACTCTTCAATTCGGGCACCACCTTCGCGTCCCTCATGGTCAATGTTTTCGTCAGTCATAAGTTCCTCCTTGATTTTGACGTGGCAAACTAAACCGCTGCACTGCGTGCGAGGTTGCCGGCCTCCGCATGAAAGCCGGAACTAAACAAAGGTTTTAGAAAATGAAGTTCGCGAAATCGTCTGAAGCCCTGCATGAGCAGCTCAGCTTCAGGCTCTGCGATCGTGTAAGTTCTGCGCAACTCATGCAGTGCCTGCTCGTCAGACAGACCACGCAACAAGTGGCTCATGATCTCGGTGCGCGCACTGCCCAACTGGAGACGCAGGGCTTTGTCATGGTCCATCTCCGACAACCAGCTTGTCAGCATCGTGGTCCAATCGTCCGTGTAACCATGCCGCGCCAGCCATTCCGCGGTAGACGAACGGTCATTGAAAGTGCTGAGCAAGGCTATCAACAGGCGATGCTCGGTGCGCTGTAAGCGACGCCAGTACACTCCCTTCAAAGGATTAGTAGCCCGCATAACTGCGAGCGCAGTATCGAACCACCCGCGACCTTTCGCAGGCAAACGCGCGAGCAGATTGTCGAGCTCATCCGGTTCTTTGATGTGGAACAACAGATCGCCGACTAGCGTGAAGAGTCGATAACCTCGCGTACGACTAAGCACTTCTTCAGCCAGCTCGATGCGACGCGGATGTTGTCGCCGGAAAAGATAGTTCAGGAATTCGCGGCGGCGTTGAAACTCAATCGGCGCTTTGCGCCGGTATCGCACAGCCATGCCCTCGGTGTAATAGTTGTATTGCCGGAGTCCTCGCCGGCGCGTGACCGTTCGCGGTACGAGGGTGATGGTCGGGCAGTCGAGATGCCACACGCGATGAATAAACCTCGGCCCGGCGGGGATCGTGCAGACGTCTCCCGGCTTCAGGAGTTCGGTGCGATCAAGCGACACCGAGCCCAGCAACACCCCTTCGTCGGCCTGCACACCTTGTTCGAATCGATAAGTGCAGTTCAGGCTTTGACCTACGAGGTTGGTGAACGCTCCCGAGAATGAGTGATCGTGGGTGGAAGTGTCAGTGTCGACCCAGAAATACAGGTCAACGACGAAGCGATCCGTGCGCCAGATTGTCAACGGCGGCTGCCCGAAGTTGCTGCGCGGATCTAACTGTTCGGGCAAGGAAGTGGCATTGTTAACCCAGTTGATGATCTCGTCTTCATCAAACTGGCGATGGAACGCGGCCGCGTGTAAACATTCAGCGGCGATATCGTAAAAGTAATTGTGACGGTAATCGCGCGCCGACCAGCGTCGTTCGATCTCTTTGCCGATCCTTGTGAGCGCTGTCACACTTTGAGGATCACGTGAGCGACGTCTCTTCACTGCCGGGGATGGAGATGCGTCCATAGCTGTACCGATAAGAAAGATCTATTGTGTTTTTATGTCAGGTCTGATCCTCTTTCGTTCATCTGTGTTATCTGTGTTTCCATAATGCCGATCTCAGCAGAACTACTCGCGCGTTATCGAAGCGACGGCTTTCTCGTGCTCGAGGGATTTGCGACTGAAGAGTCGTGCGATCGATTGAGAACGCGAGCGGAAGAGCTGGTCCAGGAGTTTGATCCGGCTGAGGTAGTGTCGATCTTTTCAACACGCGAACAGGATCGAATAGCTGACGACTACTTTCTGACCTCGGGCGATAAGATTCGTTTCTTCTTCGAAGAGAATGCCTTTCTACCCGATGGCACGCTCAAGTATGAGAAACAGAAATCAATCAACAAGATAGGCCACGGTCTTCACGACCTCGACCCCGTTTTCAACGACTTCTCACGGACGCAAAAACTGAAGCAGCTCGCGGAGGCACTTGGTTTTAAGAAACCGCTGCTGGTTCAGTCGATGTACATCTTCAAGCAACCAAACATCGGCGGCGAAGTCAATTGTCATCAGGACAGTACGTTTCTTTACACTGAACCTACCGGCATTGCCGGTCTTTGGTTCGCTCTCGAGGATGCGACGATCGAGAACGGGTGCTTGTGGGCCATCCCGGGCGGACATCGACGCGGGTTGAAATCGCGTTGGGTGCGCGCGCCGGAAGGCGGGATGAAGTTTGAGGTCTACGATCCGGAGCCGTGGCCGGAACAGGAGCTGGTGCCGCTCGAGGTTTCAAAGGGGAGTTTGATTGTTCTTGACGGGCTGCTCCCGCATCGCAGTTATGAAAACAAATCGGCGCGTTCGAGACACGCGTACACGCTGCATTTGATGGATGCGGACGCGGATTACGCGGAGGGCAATTGGTTGCAACGGGGGGGTTTGACAGGATTTACAGGATTCGCATGATTTACAAGATTTCAGGTACTCGGACGCAGAAGACCGCGGAAAATGCCCTGAACGCGTACCTGGTGCGCCGGCACTGTGAGTGGTTGAAGTTGAGAATTCGCCGGCTGCAACTCGACGTTCATGCCGCGTCGATAAAGCCGCTTCAACGTCGCCTGGTTTTCCTCGATTAGCAACGCTACGACGATCTCTCCATCACGAGCATCGGTGCGATTCTCGATCAACGCGATGTCGCCGTCGCAGATGTGCTCGTCGATCATCGAGTCGCCTTTGACCTTCAACGCATAAACTCGATCCGGCTTCACGCGTCCGAGCAGAAAGCGCGGCACCGGTATCCGTTCCTCAGATTCAACTACTTCGAGTGGGGCACCCGCTGCGATTCTTCCAAGCAGCTTCACTTCACAAAGCGAGTCGCTGCTCTTGTCTTCAACTTTGACGTTGAGGGCAAACGATCCATCTTCATGTTCACGGACCAATAGACCACGACGCTCGAGTGCGGCGATATGCTTTGCAATCGTCGCGCGAGACTTCACTCCAAACTGTCGTGCGATCTGTGCGTATGAGGGTATGTAACCGTGGCGTTCCTGAAAACGAGTGATGTAATCGAGAATCTCTTTTTGTCGTTGCGTTCGTGGGAGCATGTGGCTTTCGAAACTACTCGATACGTTGCCCGCTTGATAGTTAGAGAGAGATGGATATCGACGCTAAGGACGACCACGCATTCTAGGTCGCACAAACGAAAGCGTCAAGGGTTTGTTGTGATCAATTTCAACGAATCGAATAACGCACGAGCGTGCGCGGGAAGATGCGCACTGAAGGCGGCATCTGAGCGAACGTCATCGGCTTACCCTGAAGCACATCGTTTGCCTTCTTTCCGTAGACTGCTTCGTTGAGATCGTTGTCGGGAGTTATCACTGCGCCTTTCAATGCCGCGCCAATGAATACACCTTTGCTCCGTGAATAAGAAAGAATGCCTGCATCGAGTCGAGGGTTTGTCGAAGCTGCGGCCTCACGGCCCACTGGACCAGCAGCGATACTCGCTTCGCCGCCGATCTCAAACTTGTCTTTGAGCAAACCATCGAGTCCGCTCGGGTTCATGATAAGCAATACGTAATCGGTTCGTTGCGCGCCGATCTGTGGACCAAAGCTGCCGCCGCCGAGATTGAAAAACGCGGGAGCGCTCCAACCTCCCTTCACACGCCGGCTGATCACGCCCTGTCCACCGCGTCCACCCACCAGAAACGCCGCCTTGATTACGCCGGGAAACACAGCGATTGCTTCGGCGGTGTCGAGTAGTTCCTTAGGGATAGCTTTGTCTTTAACGTTCATAATCTCGGTGAAGGTCTCCGCAGCCTCACCTGCGTGACGAGCGGCGTCTTTGGTGCGCGATTTCTTCTGAGCGGGAGTTGAGACTGTAGAGAGAGCAAGAACAGTGATGAGTGCTAATGCACAAAAAAGGCGAATCGATAACATACGAAAATTTTCCTCACTTTACTCCGCTAAGCATAACCAGCAAATCACAAACACACCAACTGAACCACGCAAAGAGTTGTAATTAGTATTCTTTTTTCTTGACTTGGATCCGCCCCGATAATACATTGCGGGCACTTCGTAACAACGATGATCCATTGGCCCTTACGGGCTGAAAAGATTTTCGGATCAGTTTAACTCTCAACTCACATAGCTGCGCTTTCATTGGCTGCTCGAGTTGGCCGGCGTTTCTCACTTCAAGCTCCGCCACTAGTTCATCCAGTAAGCAGCTCTTTCGAACAAGGGGTTTTCTTTCTTCAGCAGTACCTTTCGAAGCAATTACGCGACGTAAACGCAGTTGGGTAATTGTGCTTTCGACTAACAACCGAACATGCAGAGTCTCTCCCTGCCCAGGTGCGCAGGAAAGTCTCTAAAAATCAGTCACGAGAAGAAATCGTGCTTGGCCCCCAAAAGGCAAGCCCTCAAATAAAAGGAGTTTCCGATGGCGTACATCTCCAAGCGGAATAGAAAAAAGGAAAAGGAAAAGCAGACAGCAGCGAATAATCGCGCCGAGCTGATCGCAGCCGGATTCAAACGGCGCGACCTGCTCAAGATGGGACTGCTTACCAGTGCCGGTATGCTGATCCCGAAAAAAGGTTTGAGTGCACACCCGCTCAATACAAGAGGTTCGTTTGATGACGACGAGCCAAACAGTCCTGACACCACCCCGTGGCAGGATGAATTGCCCAGATTGCCTGTGCTTCAGCCAGTTGCGGCTCTTAATCCACTGCCCCAAAAGTATCCCAACACGGCGGCGGGTGAAGCGAGAACAGTTGCACACCAGGCGTGGGATGATTTTCCCCCGCTGCGTTACTACGAAATGTCGCAACACCTGGCGTACCTGCGAGTTGCACCGGAAGGTGAACTTCCCCTGCAGCCCTTATGGACGTTTAACGGCAACTCCCCTGGGCCATTGATCGTCGAGCGATATGGTCCACTCGGCGAGCCTGAGAAGGGTTCGGTGCTGCTGCGTTTGCGCAACAATTTGCCCGCAAACAACGGCGGCTTCGGTCTCCCATCCGTTACGACCCACTTGCACAACGGCCACACACCGCTCGAAAGCGACGGTTTCCCCTGCTTCTTCATGGAGCGCGGCAAGTTTTACGATCACCACTATCCAAACGTCTATGCCGGTGTGAAATCGACACACGAGCAGGAGGGCGGCGATATCAGGGAAGCGATGCACACCCTCTGGTATCACGATCACCGCATCGACCACACGGCAGAGAACACTTACAAAGGCCTTGCAGGGGCCTACATTCTCTTCAACGAACGCGATACCGGCGACGAAAACACGGGCTTCAAGCTGCCGAGCTTCGGCGACGGGCAAAACCCGCTCACCAGTTTCGACATTTACATGGTCTTCAACGACAAGGTGTTTGACGGCCAGACCGGGCTGCTGAAGTTCGATCTGTTCAATACAGACGGAATCCTCGGCGACAAATACCTCGTCAACGGCAAGATCAACCCTGTGTTGCACGTAAGCCCGCGCCGTTATCGCTTCCGCTGGCTGAACACCGGACCATCGCGCTTCTACCAGATGTTTGTGCTCGGGCCAAACAACAGCACGAAGGCTTTCTGGCAGATTTCGACGGACGGAA
>DASUPZ010000207.1:0-3039 GCA_036280855.1 Pyrinomonadaceae bacterium
GTGCGAGCACTTCTCCAATCCCGCCAAGCCGCACGTGTCCGAACGCGTCGTGACGATCGTCGATCGTAACCATCTCGCCGTCTTCAGCACGTGCGCCCTCTGCCACGACGATTACCGAATAGCGAGGCCGCTGCGACAAACCACGACTTAAATCCGACTCACCAAGCCGTGCGCTCAACAAGTGAAAAACTTTTTCATAGCGAAAGGGATGCTCCGGAATGAGAATCAAGTGAGCCTGTCCTGCGACTCCGGACCATAGCGCCAGATGGCCCGCGTGACGTCCCATCACTTCAACCACCTGCACCCAACCGTGCGATCCCGCAGGGGTGCGCGAGCGTTCGATCACTTCGGTGATGTTTTTGAGTGCGGTGTCGAAGCCGAGTGTGTAGTCGGTGCCGGCGAGATCTTTGTCGATGGTTTTCGGCACGCCCACTACGGGCACGCCTCTCTGGGCCAACACCGCTGCGACGCCGAGCGTGTCTTCACCACCGCAAACTACGAGCGCGTCGAGATTCAGCCGCTTAATGTTCTCTGCAACTTCGTGCGATCGATCCTGCGTTTCACCTTCTTCGTTAACTTGCTTGAAAGGGTTCGTGCGCGACGAACCGAGGTTCGTGCCGCCGTCGCGGTCCCAGCGACGCACCGTCTCGCGATCGAGCGGCAACACGTCAGGCGCCGGATTGATCAAGCTTCGCCAGCCGTCAAACAGACCAATGATTTCAAGGCCCAGCTCCGAACCACGATAGACCAGGCCCTTGATCGCAGGATTCAAGCCCGGCGCATCTCCGCCACCGGTCAACACACCAACACGCATTATTTGCCCTCAGATTTTGTAGGTCCTATATGACCTATATTGATTTTCCTATTTCGTTGCGTCCTGGATCAGCACCACATCGCTCATGATCACGCCGCGTGATGCCACCAGGCTGCCGTCCTTTGTCCAGTCAAACGAGAAGATCAGGCTGTCGTCAAAATTCGTCAACGGCTTTGCGGCACCGCCTTCAATCGGCTGTCCCCAGATGTTGTCGATCCCGCCGCGATGGTCCACGTACGTCAAAAACTTGCCGTCGGGAGTCCAGCGCAGCGGCGAATCCCAGTCGACCCCGACCGTGGGCGCGACTTCAAACGTCTTGTAAGTTGCCCCACCTTCAAACCGGATCACTTTCAGTAACCAGCGTGAATCCTGCTTTTGATCGTTGTACCAGAACGCAATCAGATTTCCATCCGGCGAAATCGTTGCCCTGATCGCAACGCCTTCAGTGATTTTCTCGGGCGTCCCGCCATCGACCGGCACCTTCCAAAGCCCGAAAGGCTCGCCAGGTTCGTAATGCTGGTAAACGATCCATTTACCATCACTGGAAAACGTCGGCCACGTGCTCTCCGTTTTCCCAAACGTCAATTGCTTCGGACTCGAGCCGTCGCGTTCGGCCCTCCAGATTTGAAACAAGCCCGCGCGGTTGGAGTGGAAGGCGACATAACGATTATCCCGTGAAACAACCGGCCCGTAGTTTCTGCGACTGTCGGAAGTCAGTTGTCGTTGCTCGCCGCCAGCCGCACCGGTTTCGTAGATGTCCGCGATTCCGGTCGCATCCGAAGCATACACAATCTTTCCATCAGGAGCTGCGCACAGATCATAGTAACGGCTCGTGCCTGGCGTGATCGGCGCCGGCTTCGAGTCGCCTTTTCCCAACGTCCAGATACGCGAGAGAGTTTGTCGCTGCACCGTGACGAAGGCGCTGCCGTCCGCTTTCAAACTCAACTCACGATAGTCACTGAGATCGTTCGTAATACTCCGCAACGATCCATCACGACCCAGTTGCCAGATCTGCACGTACGAAGCCCCGTAAGCCTTGGCGGGCATGATCACGCCACTGCCGTCGGGCAGCAAAGCCACATGGCCCAGCTCGTCAAACCTTTGCGCATTGAGCGGAATCGTTCGCTCTGCGCCACTCGCCAGGTCTCTCTCGAAGATCGCGAGCGAATAGTTAACAGCGATGTTGTTACTGCTTTCCGATTCCGTTTTTATCGCCGGCAACAGCAGCGAACGATCATCAGTGGACCATTCCGGCTTCGTGAGAATGCTCCAGCCGAATCTTTCCGGCCATTTCCGGGTGGCGATGACCTGAGCGCCGCTCATATCGGCGTTTGCCAACATTAGTTGATCGGTTTGAGACGGAACATCGTAACGAATGAAAGCCAGTCGCTTGTTGTCGTGCGACAGGGATGCTACTCCGTTCGCACGATCCATTCTGGTTGCAACTGCCCCGATCCCCAGCACCGGAATTCTGTAGATCTGCGCCGAATCGTTTCGATCAGATACTGCATGGCCGAAGTAAACAAAGTTGCTGTCGGGTGAAAAAACGAGGCCGAGATATTGTCCTTCTCGAGGTGGGATCAACTGCGCCGTGCTGCTGCTTACCACCTGTCGCAGCCACAAACTCTGCTTGCCGCCCTCGCTCGTGATGTAAGAAACGTACTTTCCATCCGGCGACATCGCCACCATCGATGCGTTGCCGCTTGTCGTTAACTTGGTAACCTCGACGCGTTCAAACGGAATGGGACCTGTTTCACTTTGCGTGCGCAGTTTGTAAAAACCAAACGCAGCCGCGGCGGCAATGAACAGGACGACTGCGGCGAGGGCGATCCAGTTGCGATTGCTTCGCACTGGTTGATGGACCATCGTGCGCGCTGCTTTTAGTTCGTTTGTATCAACAGCGCGAGCAGCATCGGCTCCGAGAGTATTTGCACCAGTGCCGGTTCCAGGCGCAACTGAACGTTCGAGCAGGGAATTGAGCTCGAGCTCTCGTCGCAGGCTACGCAGATCGATGGCGAGTTCTTTGACGATCTGATAGCGCTCGTTCCGATCCTTGCGCAGTGCTTTCCTGACGATTCGTTCCAACTCGGCCGGCGTGCCTTCGACGTGCCGGGAGATCGGAGGTTGGTCTCTTTCGACGATCGCTATGACCATGTCAGTCGGCGTCTCGCCTGTAAACGGCGCATTCCCCGACGCCATCTCGTAAAGCACGACGCCGAGTCCCC
>DASUPZ010000208.1:0-5666 GCA_036280855.1 Pyrinomonadaceae bacterium
CCAGGACCAGACGATGGGTGAAAAAGGCGGCACACGCGAGGAAGTTGCCGATCTCGCCCTTCCGGTGCTTTTGCACGGCGATGCGGCGTTTGCGGGCCAGGGCATCGTGATGGAGACGTTGAACCTCGCCGGGCTGAAAGGTTATCGCACGGGCGGGACCATTCACATCATCATCAACAATCAAATCGGTTTCACCACTTCGCCGGAAGCAGGACGTTCGACGATCTATTCAACCGACGTTGCGCGAATGACGCAGTTGCCGATTTTCCACATCAACGGCGACGATCCGGAAGCGGCTTATCGCGTGTTGCAAATCGCGCTCGATTACCGGCAGGAGTTCAACAAAGACGTTGTGCTCGACGTGATCGGTTTTCGCCGGCTGGGCCATAACGAGACCGACGAACCCAGCTACACGCAACCGTTGATGTACGCGCGCGTGAAAGCGCATCCGGGCGTGCGCACGCTTTATGCGCGACGACTGATCAAGGAAGGGGTGATCACCGAAGAAGAAGTGAACGGCATGATCCAGGAACGGGTGCGTCGTTACGAAGAAGCGCTCACGAATGCAAAACGGAAAGTCGGTGAAGAACCGAAACAACCAACCGGTCGCGCGGAAGAGATCGACGGTTCGATCGTGGTCCCAACTGGCGTGCCGGCGGAGATGATCAAGAGCATCGGGCACAAGATTGCGGTCGTGCCGGAAGGATTTCACGTCAATCCGAAGATGGTGGGCCAACTCGCGCGCCGCGCGAAGATGGGCGACGGCTCGATGCCGCTCGACTGGGCATTTGCGGAAGCAGTCGCTTTCGGATCGCTCGTGCTCGACGGTAATCGCGTGCGGTTGAGTGGACAGGATTCCGGACGCGGCACGTTCAGCCAGCGTCACGCTGTTCTCTACGACACGCAAACCGGAAAGGCGTGGGCGCCGCTGGCTGAGTTGAGATCCGAATCAAACCCTGCGGCGCGATTTGAAGTGTTTGACAGTTCGTTGTCGGAACAGGGTGTGCTCGGGTTTGAGTACGGATACTCAGTGATTGCGAAGGACGCGCTTGTTTTGTGGGAAGCGCAGTTTGGTGACTTTGGAAATGGCGCGCAGGTGATCATCGACCAGTACATCGCCGCTTCCGAAGACAAGTGGAAGCAGACTTCGAGAGTCGGAATGCTGCTCCCGCATGGGTATGAAGGACAGGGACCGGAACATTCGAGCGCGCGGCTCGAGCGATACCTGCAACTGTGTGCGGAAAACAATTTACAGGTTTGTTATCCGACGACGCCGACGCAGTACTTTCATTTGCTGCGACGCCAGGTACGAACGGGCATGGAGCGTCCGCTCGTCATCATGACGCCGAAGAGCCTGCTGCGCCTGCCCGCGGCGTCGTCGACTATCGAAGAGCTAACCACCGGAGGTTTTCGACCGCTGATTGATGATGCGGAGATAACGGACGCAGGCGCAGTTAAGAAGGTTGTGTTTTGCAGTGGTAAGGTCTACTACGATCTCGCCGACGTGCGAAAGAAGACGGAGAATCGAAGCGTCGCGATCGTGCGGATCGAGCAGTTTTATCCTTTCCCGCTTTCGAGCATTCGAGAAACGCTTGCGAAGTACTCGAACGCGGAGCAACTGGTCTGGGCGCAGGAAGAACCGCAGAACATGGGTGGCTGGACGTTTGTGCAGGAGCGCCTGGAGAACATGATGCCGGCGTGTCAGCGTCCGAAATACGTCGGCCGCAGTGCCTCCGCGAGCCCCGCCACCGGCTCTTACAGCATTCACCAGAAAGAGCAGGCCGAACTCGTCGCCGAAGCGCTGAAAGAAAATTAGCCGCGGATTTTCGCGAATAAACACAGATCAGATCAGAATCAGGTTCAGATCTCATCCGTGTTAATTCGCGTAAATCCGCGGCTACTCTTTGCATTGTAAAGTGCTTGACAGCGTCGCTTCGACGCTCTAGGATCCTCGCCATGGAACCGATGCGCCTCGTTCCGCAAACCCAGGAACAACCACCCGCGCTGCACGACCGCGCCATGGACAATCTTCGCTATATCCGCGAAACCATGGAACGCGCGACGCACTTCACCGGTATCTCCGGTCGCGGCGAAATGGCAATCGGCGGCACCGCCCTCCTCGCAAGTATCCTCGCAGCGCAACAGTCAACCTTCAATTTGTGGCTCGCGATATGGCTCGCGGAGGGTTTGATCTCGCTGCTGATCGCCGGCTGGTCGATGGATCGCAAGGCTCGCGCAGTGCGGATACCCCTCGTTTCCGGACCGTTTCGTAAAGCAGTCTTCAGCCTGTTTCCACCAATCATCGCGGGAGGTTTACTGACGATCGTACTCATGCGCGCCGGACTCACAAGCGCGATCCCCGGCGTTTGGCTGCTCCTTTACGGCACGGGCGTGATCACGGGCGGCATGTTCTCGGTCAGAGCAGTGCCCGCAATGGGTTTTTGTTTTATGGTTCTCGGCGCGATCGCCCTTTTCAGTCCCCAGGAATGGGCAAACTGGTTTATGGCCGCCGGTTTCGGCGGACTCCATTTGATCTTTGGCGCGATTATTGTGAGGAAGTACGGTGGCTAAGCAGTCAACAGCAAAACAGGAACGAATACGAAAACAGGATTCGGAAGCCCCACGCCCCACGGGCGCGAAGCAAAAGAGTGCGGCGCCGAATCTCGATCGCCTGATTCACGAGCGCCTGCGTCTCGGCATCATCAGCGCCCTCGCCGCCAACGAGTCGATGACCTTCAGCGATCTTAAAAGCCTGCTGAACACCACTGACGGAAACCTCAGCGTTCACGCGCGCAAACTCGAAGAGGCAGGCTACATTTCCTGCTCAAAATACTTCGAAGGCCGCCTGCCAAAAACCGAATATAAACTCACCACCGCGGGCCGCAGCGCCCTCGAAAACTACCTCAGCCACATGGAATCACTGATCAAACAAATGCGAAATATCTGACCTGTTAATACCTCACGCACTCCAATCGTCTTAAACACGTATCCGCGTTTTAATCCGCGGAGATCCGCGGCCACGGATCGAACTAAAGAGCCGCTCGTGGCGTATAGCGCCCCGACTCGTCGTTATGAAAGCAATTATCTCGTTTTATTCCGATGCCTTGAAGATCGCCCTGCAGTCGATCTTTGCGCACAAATTGCGGGCTTTTTTGACGCTTATCGGCATCATCATCGGCGTCGCGTCGGTAGTCACCGTCGGGGCATCGATCAGCGGCCTGAACACCTACGTCGTAGAAAAAATCACGAAGGTGCTCGGCAGCAACCACTTCATGATCGCCCGCATGGCTTTTTCCGGCGACATGGACGATGAGGAATTCGAGCGCCGCAATCGCCGCAACCCGCGATTGAATTGGGACGACTACGAGTGGGTGCGCGATCACTGCGGCTCGTGCTCGGAAGTCGGCGCGCAGGTCGGCAGTGGTACGGACCTCAGACAGGACGGCATCGAGTTTCCGGGCGCTCAGGTCTTCGGTTCCTCGGCAAACATGGTCGATATCGAAGACAAGACCATCGAGATGGGACGCTTCATCTCTGACGACGAAGTCGAACGCTCGGCGATGGTGGTCGTGCTCGGCGCGGACATCAGGGAAAAGTTTTTTCCAAACACCGATCCGATCGGGAGAACATTGAAAGTCCGCGGTATGCCGATGCGCGTCGTGGGTGTAGAGGAGAAGCGCGGTGCAATGTTTGGCGGCTCCTTTGATCGGCACATTTACCTTCCCGTGACGACTCACATGCAGATCTTCGGCCGTAACGGCCTTCAAATTCACGGTAAGGCCAATACGCGCGAAACTTTCCATAACGCAATCGAAGACGCACGCGTGGCAATGCGCATCAAGCACCGGCTCAACGGCAATGAAGAAGACGATTTTGGTCTCGTCAACGTCGAAGAGTTGAGCAACCAGATCGACGAGTTTACAGGTGCGATTGCGATGGTTGTTATTCCGATCACATTCATCACCCTCGTTGTCGGCGGTATCGTCGTGATGAACATCATGCTCGTGAGTGTTACTGAAAGAACTTTCGAGGTTGGTTTGAGAAAAGCAGTCGGCGCGACACGACGGCAGATCCTGCTCCAGTTTCTGATCGAGTCGGGAATTCTTTGCGCCCTGGGCGGAATATTGGGACTGCTGATCGCCTGGGGCATCACTGCATTGATCACAACGCTTGCATCGATAACGATGACGATCACGATTGGCTACATTCTGCTGGCGCTCGTCGTCTCGACAGGCGTGGGAATGGTAGCCGGCATTTACCCGGCATTTAAGGCTGCGAGACTCGATCCGATCCTCGCGTTGACGAAAGCATAACGACGAGCACGTAATGAAACTGCGATTTCCAAAAGGCATTTTGGGCGAGACTTTGAAGATGGCGGTCGACAGCGTTCGCGGCCACAAGTTTCGCAGTTTTCTTACTGTGCTCGGCATCGTGATCGGCGTGATGACGGCGATCTGCATCGCATCGCTTCTCACGGGTTTGCGTCAAAACATCGTCGCCATGATCGAAGAGTATGGAACGAACAACATCTACGCGTTCCATCTCTCAACTGGTCCACGCACGAGCGAAGATCGCGCCGAACGACTGCGCAAGCCGCTCACAGTCGCTGATGTGGAAGCAATCAAAGCACAAGCTCCCGCAGTCGAAGACGTAGCCCACATCGCCCCCAATGTGGGCTACGGTGGTGGTTCATTCGATGACAACATCACTTACCAGGGCCGCAATTATCGCTGGGGAAACACGCAGGGAGTTTCGCCAAACTACGGCGACATCACGAACATCGTCATAAAAGAAGGACGCTTCATCACCGACTCAGACGATTCACAGCGCGCAAACGTGATGGTACTGGGAGTGAACGCGGCAGACGCGCTCTTCCCGGGTTACGCCCAGATCGCCGGCGCGCAAGTGCGGATGGGTGGTTACAACTTTGAAGTTATCGGCGTACTCGAGAAACGCAAGGCCGGCTTCTTCGGCGAGAATGAAGAAGACAACGCCGTTTACATTCCTTTCCGCACGGCGCAAAAGATCGCACCCGCGAAGGGCTATTTGTTGGTCGTGATTCGCGGGCGCACCGGCCAGGTTAGCGAAGCGTTGACTCAAGCCGAAGAGATTCTTCGTCGACGGCGACAGGTGAAGTTTGGCGACCCAAATAATTTCGACATCAAGACCGCCGATAAGTTTATCGAACAGTTTGACAGCATCACGGCGATGGTCGGACTGATCGCGATCGCGATTTCGAGTCTTGGTCTACTCGTCGGCGGTATCGGCGTGATGAACATCATGCTTGTGAGCGTCACTGAACGCACGAAAGAGATTGGCGTGCGTAAAGCGATTGGCGCGCGCCGCCGCGACATCGTGCGACAGTTTCTTTTTGAAGCGATGATGCTGACGTTTCTCGGTGGCGTGCTCGGTGTGCTGCTGGCCATCGGCATTGGTCAACTGCTGATGTTCTTTATTCCGAGCATGCCCGCGACGATTCCCACGTGGGCAGTTGTTACCGGCCTGAGTGTTTCTATCGGCGTTGGACTGATTTTCGGCGTGTGGCCCGCGCGCAAAGCGTCGAAACTCGATCCCATCGAATGTCTCCGCTATGAATAAGCCGCGGATTTACGCTGATTTGGTGTAAGCTGCGGCTGTGGATCGCGACTTCACCAGGGAATTCCTGT
>DASUPZ010000209.1:0-30311 GCA_036280855.1 Pyrinomonadaceae bacterium
GCAGAGATCAAGATGTTGTTAGAGGCCAGCGCGGTTAACGATTATGGAAGTCAATTGGATCTTGAACGGAAGACGCAGATTGAATCAGGTAAGACAAAGGATTTTGTAGAAGGCGTTTCAGCATTTCTTGAAAAGCGGCCACCGCGATTTGTAGGAGGATGACGTTCGAGTAGAACGGAGCAGATCGCGAGCCGCCTGAAATGGGCGGCTTTTTTAGTGGCTCGGAAACGCCTGAAGAAATATAGGACCTACAGGAACCTATAAGATCTATTTAAAGCCATGGATTCCCAAACTTACGTACAGCTCCTGCGCCGCAATCGCTCTTTCAGGCGATTGTTTTCGGGGCAGGTGATCTCAGAGCTCGGCAACTGGTTCAACTTCATTGCCGCTTTGGGGATGGTGCGTGTCGTCTCCAATGCAGCGCCGGAAGTGACCACGCTGCTGCTTATCTCGCGTCTCGTACCGTATACACTTTTTGGTCCACTCGCCGGCGCGTTTGTCGATCGCTGGTCACGACGCACGGTGATGATCGTTACCGATCTGCTGCGCGTTGTCATAGCACTCGCGTTTCTACTCGTCGATGGTCCTGAAGATCTCTGGATCGCTTACGTCGCGACCGCTCTGCTCTCGATCTTCTCCGTGTTTTTCGAAGCAGCAAAGAACGCAGCGGTGCCGAACATTACCGGTGAACAAGATCTGCTTGCCGGCAACGCATTGATGTTCTCCTCACGGTTTCTTTTCATGTCGCTCGGAGCCGCGCTTGGCGGTTGGACCTCTGACTGGGTTGGTTACAGCGCGGCGTTTGTCATCAATGCTGTTTCGTTTTTCGCGTCGGCTTATTCCGTATGGCTGGTCCCGGCTCGCGAGATGCAGCAGTATCCAACAACCGCCGTTACCGAGAAGCAGCCGGTAAAACTCTACAGCGGCTACTGGACCTCAATTCGCGAAGGATGGCGCTACATCGTGGCGCACGGCGCGGTCGCTTTGATCCTCGCGACGAATATCGTCTGGGCCGTCGGCGGCGGCGCGGCCAATCTAATTGCGGATCGACTCGGCGCGCTCGTCTTTGCCGGCGAGAACGGCGTCAGTGCTGATTCGGCTGTCGCTGCACTCTACTTCGCGAGCGGAATCGGACTGTTTCTGGGAATGATGGTTGCGCGTCGCGTCGGCATCTATTTCGAAGTAAAACAACGCACACTCGGTTTCATCGGGTGGAGTTTGGTTGCGCAGGGAATTGCATTCGCGCTGATCGGCGTCATGCCGTCGCTCGTGTGGGCATGCGTGATGATGTGCGTGTCGCGAGTGATCATCGGTGCGGAGTTCGCAGTCCAGGAAACGCTGTTAATGCGTTTAGTGCCCGACAAACTGCGTGGCCGCGTGTCGACCACGGATCGTGCTGCGGAAATGATGATCTGGGCGTTTTCGACTGCCGCTGCCGGATGGTCGCTGCAACTCATCTCCGAAAGGACGTTGACCGTGGTCGCCGGACTGCTTTCGGGTGTGGCGGGCGTGATGTGGCTGGTTGTCACGCGCCGCGGATTACCGGAATGATTGCGGATTCTTGGTAGAATGAGCCATGCGCGTTAGACCACATCGTCGCAAGTCGGTCGCATTCTTCATCACGCTCGGCGCGTCGCTGGTAGTTCTGGCTGTCGCGTTGAACGTGGGCTGGATAATTCTCAACCTGCGCGAAGTGGTGCTGCTTGTTCTCGGGATCGTGTTTTTCCTGGTCTTGATCTTCGGGCTCGTCCTGAATACGACTTTTCTGATTCGCGAGATACGCCGCAACGAGCAGCACGACGCGTTCATCAATGCAGTCACACACGAACTCAAGACGCCCATCGCTTCGATTCGTCTGTATCTCGAGACGTTGAAAACGCGAGACGTAGATGAAACGCAGCGACGGGAGTTTTACAACATCATGCTCGCCGATAGTGAGCGACTGCTGAACACGGTCGAGCAGGTGCTGCGCGCCGGACGCGCCAGGCACAAACGCCCTAGTATCTCCACTTCAGTGATCAACCTGAGCGAGATGGTCCAGGAGTGTCTTGAGCTGACACGCGTTCGCTATGGATTGAATGAAACACACTTGATCTACAACGAGTCGCCGGAGGCGAAGAACGTGAAGGTTTCCGGCGATATCGACGAATTGCGAGCTGCGTTTTCAAACCTGCTCGACAACGCGGTGAAGTATTCAGATAAGGAAGTGCAGGTGTCGGTGTCGGTTTCTACTCTTGACGACAAGCGTATCGCAGTGCGAGTTGCCGATAAAGGCATCGGAATTCCGAGCGCGCAGCTCAAACGTATTTTCAAACGTTTCTATCGCGTGCCCGGGCGGTTCATGGCACGGGTGAAGGGGACCGGGCTGGGATTGTTTATCGTTCACTCAATAGTGAAGAAGCATGGTGGTCGAGTGTTTGCGGAGAGCCCCGGGCCCGGCCATGGAAGCACGTTCACAGTTCATTTGCCGAAGGTTTAATCAATGCATTCTGTTCTTATAGTTGAGGACGAAAAGCACCTTGCCGATGGTTTGCGTTACAACCTGAACGCAGAAGGTTACGAGGTTGAGACGACAGGCAGCGGCGAAGAAGCGCTCGCGCTGCTACTCGATCCCAATAAGACTTTCGACGTGATCGTGCTCGATGTGATGTTGCCGGGGATTGACGGTTTTTCACTCGCAGCGAAGTTGCGCGAGCAGGGCTATTTCACTCCGATTCTCATGTTGACGGCGCGAGGGCAGGCGCAGGACGTGTTGCGAGGTTTCGAAGCGGGCGCCGATGATTATCTTCCAAAGCCGTTCGAGCTCACTGTCTTGCTTGCGCGGATCAATGCGTTGCTGCGACGTCGGGAGTGGTTTTATAAAGACCGGAGTCGCACGCCTCAAATCGGCGAATCGAAAACATTTAAATTCGACGGCAAGACGATTGATTTTGAAGAACTCGAATTGCGGTCAGGTGATCAGATTGTGAACCTGACGCTGATGGAGGCAGACCTCCTGCGTTACCTGATCAACCACGAAGGAAAGATCGTTTCGCGCAGCGCAATCCTGGAAGATGTTTGGGGTTTGCGTGAGGACACCGACACCAGGGCAATCGACAATTTCGTCGTACGCTTGCGGAAATATATCGAAGACGAACCTTCACGCCCGCAGCATTTATTGACCGTGCGTGGTGTCGGCTACAAATTCATCCGCGGATCTTAGCACTCCTGTTCAGAGTTCAAGCTTTAGCTTGCTCTCCGGAAGATGCAGCCTAAAGGCTGAACTCTAAACGTTGGCGGATACGCGGATTTAACTGGTTGCTACGATCACCGACGTCTTCACGCCGAGCATGTCGGAAAAGTCTTTCGAGTAGATTGAGCTGACGCGCCTGACTCTTCCGATCTTCTCCACCAGCTCTTCATTCGAGATAAATCCGTTCTCAGTATGCGCGATGGCCCATTCAGGAATGTGCGACGCAGTGCGAAGCAGATCTTCAACAAACCCGAGATACTGCTGTTTGCTTTGCACTCTCGAACCGAGCCGCGCGTCGCGCAATCGCTCGAGATCGACCCAGAAGTCGTCGCCGCCACGCAGCCATTCCTCGCGCCACGTCACGATCGGATCTCGCGCCGTAGTCGTCTGCAACACCGGAACGGGCAGCCGTAAAAACAGCAGATCCGTATGATGACGCTCGGCAACAAAACTACGAACGTCCTGGTTCGTGCTCTTGTTGCGCATCGAGTTGTCGTGTGGCTGCGGCAGGCAATCGAGCATGCGCTTGAAAGTGTCGGAGAGTGAAAAGGGTTTGCGGAGGTTGCGTGTCTCTTCGTTGAAAGAGAGCACGTAGTCGCCGGTCATCATTCCAGCAGTCAACGCGAGTGCGCGCTTGTAAGGATCGAGACGCTCGGCGTTGAAGCGCAGGTTATCGAACCACCACGCGTCAGTCTCGTTGAACCATTTGAGCAACGCCGGGTTGTCGAGTATGTCTCGTGGGACGTAAGCGTCGTCGAGTAGCGTCTGGAGATCGTAGTCGTTGAGCTGGTCGGTGTTGTTTTCGATGAGTGCGAACGCTTTTGTGTACGACCAGATCATCGGATCGTTCGCGGCGACGCGAACTTTCCAGTTCTTCAGATGGACGCAGATCTCCGGCTCTCCGGTAAAGGGCAATGCAACTGAAGCGAACTTCAGTCGCCGGAGTACGCCTAGTTCAAATGCGAGCCAACCATTTGCAAACTGCATAATTTACTTCGAAAACGAGCCAAACAGATCCCAGGAACGACTTTGTTTCTCCGGCTCCGCGGGTGGTTGCTCGTCTTCCGTTTTCGCAAACGAATCCAATTCGGGAAACGAATCGAGCGAGAGAAACACTTTGACGACGGCGGGATCGAATTCGATTCCAGCACTGTCGATGAGCACCGCTCGCGCCGCTTGTACGGTCATGGCCTTTCGGAACGGGCGATCATCGGTGAGTGCGGCGTATGAATCTGCGAGGCGAAGTATTCTCGCGGTGAGCGGGATTTCGTCGCGCCTGAGTGCGTCGGGATAGCCTGCACCGTTCCACCATTCGTGATGCCAGCGAACGAGCAGTTGGGCTGCGCGGTCTGCGCCGGCGCGTGACGCTTCGCGTTCGCCGATGACCGGATGGCGCGCCAAATCGAGCCGTTCTTCAGTTGAGAGTCGTCCGGTGGACTGGATGTAGTCGCGTTCCATTGCCACTTCGCCGAGGTCGTGCAACAACGCAGCGGCGTACAGGGAGCCACGATCGTGGCGCGCGAGATGAAATGCCTGGGCGATCTCGTCGGCGATGATTGCGATACGTTGCGCGTGCGGATGCTCGTAGCGCTCGAATTTGTCGGTGGTTTTGGCGAGCTGGATGAACGCCTCGCCCGGCGCCCGCTCGATCAGGTCTGTAGTTTGAACTGCTACCATGGGTGCCTAATTTCAACACATGCGCGAAAAGCTGGCAAACAGGGAGAGAATTGGAGAGCCGGATTGTTCCTTCAACTTAACGCGCGAAGCAACTCCCGCGCCTTTCGATTGTTTGGATCCGCCGCGACGGCGCGTTCCGCTTCGCCCTTCGCGCGCAGCTTTAATCCGAGATCGCGATACAACTCCGCGAGCATAAGTCGATACTCCGCATTCGCCGGAGCTAGTTTGATCGCTTCGAGCAGCTCAGTTTCAGCCGCACGCCGCGTACGTTCGTCACGCGCCAGCGCCTCACCATACGCCGCACGATAACGCGGCTCATTCCGCACCGCCCTCGAAGCAGACGCGAAGAAACCGAGTGCGACTTTATGCTGCCCCAACTCGACCGCCGCCAGTCCTTCTTTGAACAGTGCTTCGGCACGCTCTGCAGCGGGGATCACGGGTTCAGCAACACCGGCGGCGACGGGCTCCGCAGTAGGCGCAGCCGCTTTTGGCGCCGAGTCTGCAGCCAACTGTTCCGCTTTTCTTCGCGCCTTAAGCTTTGAGTTATAACTCGCTCGCAGCCCGTCATCTCGGAGCGTTTCGTAAGCCTGCGTGATTCGCGCAAATGCCGACTCCACGCGCGACAGCAACGAAGCCTCAGCTCGACCAAACCGATCCGGGTGATAACGACGCGCCAGTTGATAATAGGCCGCTTTCATGCTTTCCGGCGACGCCTCCGCGTCAACCCCAAGCACGTCGTAATAACTCGCTGCGGTCTTAATTTTTTGCAAAAAGCTCTCGATGTCGTCTTCCTCTTCCGCCGGTTTAGGCGGCTCTTCGTCGATAACGGGTGCCGGCGTTTCGGGAGGCTTCGGCGGCGGCGGTTGAGAACCACTAAACGCGCTTTCCCAATTTTCACGCGCGATCACGCCGGTCAGCGCGAGTGAATAGATGAGACTGAGCGTCTCAGTCTCGCCGAGTCCACTGACCGCGACCAGATCACGAAGCGCCATGGGCTTGTCGAGACGTGAAAGCAAAAACACATCCGACGGCTGCAGATTTTCGTATTCGAAAGGCGCGGCAGGCGGTGTGATCAATTCGGCAGGGTTTTGAAAACGCGATGCGATAAACGCGGGCGGAAAACGCCGGCTCGCCTCGAGCAGCAACGCCCTCGTGTCGATCTTGAAAGCCGGTGCTTCGGTCAGTCGTGATCTCGAATCAAAGTCCCACGAACCCTCGGTCCACACAAGTGCGAGTCGAAGAACGTCCGCAACCTGGCGCGCCTGCACCTGCTCGGCTGCCGGTTCAGACAAAAGCTTCTGCGCGCACAACACTTTAACCAGATCTGAATCCGAGACCCGCTCGTTAAACTGCGCCAGATCCTGCTCGGAAACCAGTTTGCTCTTCAGCAAATACTCGCGCAATCGCAGCGTTCGCACGTTGGCAGCGGCATAAACAAAGTTGCCGTTATTGAAATAAGCCACGACTTTCATGCGGTCGTGCTCGAGGCGCAACCGCCCGCCGAGTGAGTTCGCTGAGATTTCACGAATGAGTTCCACGAGCGGCTGCTCGCTGAGTTGGCCGTTCATCCCACGCATAATTAACCACAAATCGTTGTCCAATTGATATGGCGCGTTTGCTTAGGGCGACTCCTTGGAGTGCGCCGACTTGCCGGCGCTTTGGTCCCAACTCGGGATGCAGGCTTTGCGCGGGACCAAAGCGGCGACAAGTCGCCGCACTCCAAGGAGGAACGCAAGCTTTCAAGGTTTGTGATTGATTTTCTTAGACTTAGGCTTTGACAGGTTCGTGATCGAATCCTATATTGATGCCACACAAAGACCCTGATTGCCCCCACGTAGAGCAACTGCGAGCAGGTTGAGATCTATATGAGCGAAATAGCACGCGAGAGTCTCGATGGGGACATTACCACGACCGCAAATGGCGCCGCTTCGGGCGCGGCAACGGCAGAAGACTCGCAGCAGCGCGTCGAGCTGCTGATTGCTGAGCTGCGCAAGCGCACCGCCGAACTCGAAGAGGCAAACCGCGAATTGCGACGCGTTTCGCATTACCGTTCGTTGTTTCTGGCGCGGATGTCGCACGAGTTGCGCACGCCTCTGACTTCGATACTCGGTTTCAGCGAGATCCTCCTCGATCAGGAAGAACTCACGGACACGCAGCGACGTTTTTGTCAGAAGGTTCAGGATTCGGGCTTTCAACTCCAGGCGAGTTTGAATCAACTTGTAGATCTTTCTCGCATTGAAGCCGGGCAGACCGAAGTCTTTTTACAGGAGTTCTCGCTACGCGAAACACTGCGAGAATCATGCGCCGCAGCCGCGCGCATGGCCCAGAAACAACAAGTCAAGATCGACTACGAAATCGCGCCTGAGATCACGACGATCGTTACCGATCAGGGTAAGTTGCGGCAGACGCTTTTCAACTTTATTGCATGGGCGGTCAGCCGTAGTCCTGCGGGCGAGTCGGTTAAGGTCACAGTCGACATCGACGATCAGGGACTGCTGGCGATCCGCGTCATAGACAACGGCGAAACGCGCGCAGACACGGACAACATTTTCGACCCGGACCATGGCGCGCCAAACCACGAACCCAACATCAACGAGCTCGGAATTATTATTGGTCGTAAACTGCTCGAACTAATCGGCGGGAAAGTGAGTTTGGAAAATCGCACGCCGCGCGGTCTCGTTTCAACTATTCAAATACCGGCGCGTCCAGTGAAGGGATAACTTTGCGGATGGAAGAGTTCACGATTCGTGAGTGTACGAAGATTGAAGAGTTTGATGTATGTGTTGCGTTGCAGCGCGAAGCGTTTGGACTTCCGGATCTCGAAGTAACGCCGCGCCGTCACCTTATCGTCTCCCGCCAGGCAGGCGGCTGGACGCTCGGCGCCTTCGCCGGCGAGCGCCTGGTCGGGTTTGTTCATCAGCTTGCCGGCGTGCGTGGTAACGAGATCTTTGGTTACTCGCACATGATGGCTGTCGCTAAGGATTATCAGAACAAGGGCGCCGGTGCGCGTTTGAAGTGGGCACAGAGAGATCGCGCGCTCAGCGAAGGCAAAAGTTTTATCAAGTGGACGTGGGACCCGATGCAGGGCCGCAACGCTCACTTCAATCTCAACCGGCTGGGTGCGATCGTCGATGCTTATGCCGAAAGCTTTTACGGTGTTGATTACAGCACGGATCCGGAAACCAACGAGCTGCCGCAATTGCCAAGTGACCGACTCGTCGCCACCTGGCATTTGAACTCTCCGCGTGTGAACTTGTTTGCTTCCGGATCGCCTGCCCCGGTGGCAGCAAAGCCGGCTGCGACGGTTGCGATACCTGCGGAGTGGGCGCCTTTCTTCAAAAAAGATCCGTCACGTGCACGTGAGGAACAGGCGCGCGTGCGAAAAGAATTTAACGAAGCGTTTGGACGTGGATTGATCTGCGCTGGATTCGAGCGCGGCGCAGAAGAGTCGCGATACCTCTTATTCGAACCGTTTTTTGACCGGATTTCAGGATAGAAGATCTTACCTGTAAATCTTGAACATCCTGAAATTCTGTCAAAGGTTTCGATCGATGCCGTTTACTAAGTTTGACCGCTATGTAGATCGACACGCACGCAGTTTCACGGAGCGTTTGCAGCAACTCTGCCGGATGCCGTCCGTTGCTGCGCGCGGCACCGGAATGCGCGCGATTGCCGAAACGGTCGAACAGTTGATGCAGCGAGTGGGTATCGGGACACGAGCGTTTCGTATCGGTTCGGGATATCCGATCATCTATGGCGAGTGTGGTAGTGGTCCGAAGACTTTCGTCATCTACGGCCACTACGACGTTCAACCTGTGGGCCAACTCACCGACTGGTCTTCAGGTCCCTTCGCGGCCACTATCGCCGACGGAAAGTTGTACGCGCGTGGCGCTGCAAACAGCAAAGGCGATCTCGTCGCTCGCCTGGCCGCAGTTGAAGCCTATCAAAAGACGTTTGGGAAACTTCCCGTAACTTTGCGTTTCATCGTCGAGGGCGAAGACGGGCTCGGAAGTCCGAGTCTCTATCGCTTCACCGCTGAAAATGCGGACTTGTTGAAAGCCGACGGCTGTTTGTGGGACGAAGGTTCATTTGATACGCGAGAGACGCCGGTTGTCAGCCTGGGTTTCAAGGGGATTACTTTTCTCGAACTTCGCGCGTTTGGACCACGTTCCGATCTTCATTCGAAGTGGGGCACGATCGTTCCGAATCCTGCGTGGCGTTTGGTGCAGGCACTCGCGACCATCACTTCGCCAAAAGGCGTGATCACGATCGACGGGTTTACATCGCACATCGCACCGATCAGTGACGAGGATTCGGAAGTGCTGCGAGCCATCGAACTGGACGAGGTAGGACTGAAACGTGAGTTTCGCATCGGCGGCTGGGTTAGGTCGATGAAAGGTCAGACCCTCGTCAAGGAACATATCTTTGGTCCAACCTGTACGATTTGCGGTATGCATACGGGCCACACGGAGGCGGGCGCGAAGACTGTTTTGCCGAGCACTGCGATGGCGCGTCTTGATTTTCGACTAGTGCCCGATTTGACGTCGGAGATTGTGGTCGGGTTATTGCGCGAACATCTCGACGTGCGAGGTTTCAAAGACATCGAGATCATCGAACTCGGAAGCGCGCCGCTCGCGAAGTCGTCGGCGAAGTCGCCAGTGGCCCAGGCAGTGATTGAATCGGCAAGTGAAGTTTATGGGAAGCCGCCGCTGATTTATCCGATGGATCCTTCGAGTGGACCAGTGGGTGCAGTGTGTGGCGTCTCAGAGCCGCCCACGCCCGTTGCGTCGTTTGGGACGAGTTATGCAGGTTCGAATCCGCATGGTCCAAACGAGAACATTCGCATCGACGACTTTTTGAGTAACATCAAACTTATCGGACGCGTGATTCACCGACTGAAATAAGCCACGGATTACACGGATTAATTACGGATGGCCGCCAAAGCAATAGCACGCGAGATAGAAAAGCTAAGAGAAGAGATCCGGCATCACGACGAGCTCTACTACGTCGGGAACGCGCCGGAGATTTCTGACCGTGAGTACGATCTGCTGCTCGAGGAGCTTCAAAGACTCGAGGCCGAAAATCCGGAGCTGCTCACACCTGATAGCCCTACGCAACGCGTCGGTGGACGACCCGCGGCAGGTTTTCCGGAGGTTGTTCACACGCGGCAGATGCTCTCGCTCGCCAATAGTTACAACATCGATGAGTTGCGCGCGTTTGACGAGCGTTGTCGCCGGCTGGCTGAAGGCCGTCCGCTGGAGTACGTCACTGAGTTAAAAATTGACGGCCTGTCGCTGTCGTTGCTGTATGAAGACGGCGTGCTCGTGCGTGGAGTGACGCGTGGTGACGGGCGTATCGGCGAAGAGGTGACGCAGAACGCGAAGACGATCCGCACGGTTCCTTTACGAATCAAATCGCAGGCGAAGAGCGTCGATTCAACTTTTGAAGTTCGCGGCGAAGTGTTCATACCACGCGACGTGTTTGAACGAACCAACGCGGAACGTGAAGAGCTGGGTGAGCCGAGATATGCAAATCCACGCAACGCCGCAGCCGGCGCGATTCGTCAACTCGACTCGCGATTGGTCGCGCGTCGCAAGCTCGACATGTTTGTTTACGATCTCCTCGTGAATGGACGTAAGCCTTTCGCGAGTCACTGGGAAGCACTCGACTGGCTCGAAGCCGCTGGCTTTCGCGTCAATCCGCACCGGAAACTTTGCACCACGATCGATGAAGTGATCGAATTTGCGAGCGAGAAGGAAGTGTTGCGCGACGATCTCAATTACGAGATCGACGGGCTCGTCGTGAAGGTTAACTCGTCTTCGCTTCAGGATGAGTTTGGAAACACGGCAAAGGCGCCGCGCTGGGCGATCGCGTACAAATATTCGGCGCGCCAGGCATCGACGAAGGTTCTGGATATCGTCGTGCAGGTTGGACGGACCGGCGCGCTCACTCCAGTCGCCATTCTCGAACCCGTCTTACTCGCGGGCACCACAGTTTCGCGAGCGACGCTTCACAACGAAGACGAGATCAAGCGTTTGGGATTGAAGATCGGCGACTGGGTGATGATGGAAAAGGGCGGCGACGTCATTCCGAAAGTCGTGAGTGTGATCACGTCGAAACGCACCGGAGACGAGAAGCCGTTTCGACCTCCGAAGAAATGCCCGGAATGTGGTGGTTTGATATCGCGTGTCGAAGGTGAAGTTGTGCCGCGCTGTGTGGCTGCGGACTGCAGGGCGCAGCTGCTGGGCCGGTTGCTTCATTTCGCTTCGCGCCGTGCAATGCGAATTGAGGGGTTCGGCGTGGTGCTGGCGGAACAACTCATCGCCGCGAACTTCGTGAAAGATGTTGGCGATCTCTACACGCTCACACTCGAACAGATCGTTAGTTTGCCGCGCATGGCGAAGAAGTCGGCGACGAACTTACTGTCCGAGATCGAAGCCAGCAAGGCACGTGACCTCTCGAGCCTGATCTACGCCCTCGGAATTCGTCACGTCGGTGAAAGAACTGCCGGCATACTCGCATTCGAGATGGGTTCGCTCGAGCGGTTGATGGACGCTACGGTTGAAGAGCTGGATGCGATTCCTGAGATCGGATTGACCGTTGCCGAGAGTGTGCACGATTGGTTCCACGATGAAGGGAATCGTGCGCTTTGTGATAGGCTGCGTGCGGCAGGAATCAAGACGGAAGCACCGCGGCGAAACGCGGCTGAGGCAGACGAGCGATTCGCGGGGAAACAGTTTGTGTTGACTGGAACGCTGGAAACTTTCACTCGCGACGAGGCGCGCGCATTGATCGAAGCGCGAGGCGGCCGGGTTAATTCATCGGTCAGCAAGAAAACAGATTACGTCGTCGCGGGAGAAGCAGCGGGATCAAAACTCGACAAAGCCCAATCACTCGGCGTCACTGTAATCGACGAATCAGCATTTAAAAAAATGTTAGGCTAGAACGGCCACAAAAAAGCACAAAGAACACAAACGCAAATTTCAATGTCTGCTTCTTTGTGGCTGAAGGAGAATGGATGAGCAACGCGGAACCAAATAAGAAGCTGCAACTACTTTACACGCTGTTTTGCGACGACGTGCGCCTCGAGGCGGGCAACAAATTGTCGTTCATGGGTGTTTTTCAGAACATCCTGGTGCAGCAGTTACCGGTGTCGCTAATCAAGTTTGCCGTCGTTAACCACTGGCAGGGGCAGGGAAGTTATCTCTCCGAAGTCCGAATCCTCACACCCGATCGACAACACCCGGTCGTCGTCTCGCAGCCAACGCGTTTCGAGATCGCGTCGGGAGGTTTCGCCGACAACATCAGCTTCTTTGTTAATGTGACTTTTCCGACGGCGGGTCGATACGTCGTGCAGACGCTGATCGATTCGAATCTTTACCAGGAGCAGTTATTAACAGTTTCCGACGTCGCCGAGGCTGAGTTACTCGGGACGTCGGAAGCTGTGAACTAAGCCGTGGCTGGGGAGCCTAGCCTACGTCAATCTTAAAGAGCTTGATCTTCGAGTTCAGAGTGGTTGCTTTAATTCCAAGGAGCCTTGCTGCCTTTGCCTGGTTTCCACCAGTCTCTGCCAGCGCCATCTTGATCAGGTGGGTCTCGAACCGCTGCACTTCATCGTAGAAACTGATCCCGCCGAGAATATCCAGCGGCTTAAGCCGAGTTGCCTCCTCAGTGAAAGCTTTGTCACGCGCCAGCGTTTCTGCTTCTGCCAACAGTGCATCAGCCAGATCGACAACGCGTTGAATGCGATCTCGATCGGGCCGCTCAGCAAGTTTCAAACGCACCGTTCTATCAGGCAGTTGGCTGACACCGGAATGTCTCAAATCATCGGTTTCCATCAAAGCTGCTTGATCAACGTTCATTAATACTCCCCTTTCGGAACTGGACCTCTTACTAACCAAAACACCGGCATACGAAAATCCGTGGCAAAAAATTTTCAGGGTTTTGATGCGTGACACTACGAAGTGGTAACGACACGAAGCCGCTAATTATTAACTTAAACTTCGTGTCTTTGTGTCTTTGTGTTAAGAAGTGTTAAGACGATGAGGAGATTTGTTGGTGCGGATGAGAGGACTTGAACCTCCACGATGTCACCATCACAGGCTTCTGAGACCTGCGCGTCTGCCAGTTCCGCCACATCCGCAAGTACTGGGGAGAGTCATTATGCGAATGCATGTGGGCAGTGTCAAGAATGCCTAGCTGCGGCGGCGCCAAATCGTGTCGCGGCTCAAGTCACGATCACGATCTCTGCGGTTGCGGATGCGCCTGTCCGAATGCCTGTTGCGTCGATTGCGCCTGAAGAAGCGGTCGCCGTACGAGATGCGGCGATTCGGGCCCCGGCCGTCCACCCGTCCGTCTCTGGCGTCGTGACAGTTAACAAACTTCGCGCATTTCTTGTCACTTCGTGAAACACGGCGGCCACGCCCCTGGCCCATCGCATCAACAGATACGCTGAGCAGCATCAACAAACCGAGCGCGACAATGCCAAACAGTTTTCTAGAAACCTTCATGAAAGTTTCCTCCTTAATGTTAGTAAAGCGTGAGGCAACCGGGGCGTGTTGGGGATTTTCTCCCACGGGTACGATAGCACTAAACTCGGAGGCCCTTCTAGCTCCATTTGCGGTCTGGGTTATTATGATTCGCTATCAATCTCGTTGCTGAGTTCATTTATGGCTAACGTCAACCCCGCGCAAGAGACACTGTCTGTACGACTTACGCGCGTTCGCGAGCAAATTGCCGCCGCGGCCGAAAGGTCGGGCCGGCGGGCCGATGAAGTGTCGTTGATCGCCATCAGCAAGACCCATCCGGCGTCTGCAATAGAGAGTTTGCTCGAGCTTGGCGCCACGGACTTTGGCGAGAACCGCGTCCAGGAGGCTGAGGAAAAGATAACGGAACTCGGCCGCGAGCGAGCGCGCTGGCACCTCGTCGGGCACCTTCAGGCAAACAAGGCCCGGCGTGCAGTCAACCTGTTCGACGTCATTCATTCGCTCGACTCGATCGAGCTCGCGCAACGTCTGGATCGTTTGTGTGAAGAGGAAGGAAGAGAGAATTTGGCGGTGCTCATCCAGGTGGATCTTGGTCATGAAGAAACCAAGTCGGGCATTGATGAAAATGAGTTGCCGCAGTTGGTCGTGGAGCTTGGACCACTGCACCGGCTCCAGCTTATTGGATTGATGACGTTGCCGCCGTTTTTCGAAAATCCGGAACACAATCGTCCCTTCTTTCGTCAGTTGCGTAAGCTACGTGACGAACTTGCGAGTAGCGGTGCGTTTGGAGATCGGCAAGGCGAACTCTCGATGGGTATGACACACGATTTTGAAGTTGCAATTGAAGAAGGAGCGACCATGGTCCGTATCGGAACAGCGATATTCGGCGAACGCGTCGCGAGGCACTGACATCCATGCAGATCATTAGTCGAACGTTTGAATTTATTAGCTGGATCGTCATCGCGATCATCGTCGTCGTAATCACACTGATGATCATCAGGCTGATTGCCGATGCGATGGATTTAAATCCATTTGCATGGACGTCGCGGACGATACGGCGGCTGACTGACGGGATTGTAGTCCCAGTTCGCGGTGGACTGAGAGGGTTTGGTGTCGATCCGAAATATGCGCCGCTCGTGGTCATCCTGCTGGTGGTACTGCTCGGATTTTTTGTTCTGCAGCTGGTGGGAACGATCGCGACAACGATTCTCGGTATATTGACGAGCTTGCAAAGAGGCGCACCGGTTGCGGTGCTTGGTTTTATTCTTCACGGACTTTTGTCGCTTTACATCCTGCTGATCATGATTCGCATCATCTTCTCCTGGGGAGGTCTCGGATACACGAACCGCATCATGCGTTTTCTGATCGACGTTACTGAGCCGTTGCTCGGACCGTTGCGACGAGTGATTCCGCCGCTCGGCTGGCTCGACATCTCGCCGATTGTTGCATTTCTGATCCTTTGGTTGTTTCAGGCTGCGGTCGCGGGAACGTTGTTGAGGGGCGCGACGATTCAGATGTTCTAGATGACTCCGGAGAAAGTTTCACATTACAGGATTTTGGACAAGCTCGGAGCCGGCGGGATGGGTGTGGTCTATCTTGCGGAAGACATGAAGCTCGGACGCAAGGTCGCGATCAAAGTTCTCAGCCAGGAGTACACGACTAACAAGGATCGATTGCATCGTTTCGAACAGGAAGCTTCGGCAGCTTCGAATCTCAATCATCCAAACATTCTCACCATCCACGAAGTCGGGAACGACGACGGGCAACACTACATCGCTACCGAATACATCGACGGCGTAACGCTGCGCCGGAAGATCGCAGGCTCGCAACTCGAGCCGTCCGAAGTGCTCGATGTTGCGATCCAGGTTGCGAGCGCACTCGAAGAAGCACACTCGGCGGGCATCGTGCACCGCGACATCAAACCCGACAACATCATGATCCGTCGCAACGGCATTGTGAAGGTGCTGGATTTCGGACTCGCAAAGCTAACTGAAACCGTCGATCGAAGTCCCCTCGACGCTGAAGCCGCGACCCGAGTGATGGTACAGACGGACGCCGGCGTCGTGATGGGCACGTCTCACTACATGTCGCCGGAACAAGCGCGCGGGAAGCCGGTTGATGCGCGTAGCGATATCTGGAGTCTGGGCGTGGTGATCTACGAGATGGTGGCGGGTCGAACGCCTTTCGAAGGGGAAACGTCGACTGACGTGATTGTTGCGATCACGCAGAAGGAACCACCGCCGCTTGTTCGTTTTGCGCCGAGTGTTCCCGCGGAGCTCGAGTGGATCGTGATGAAGGCCCTTCGAAAGGACCGCGACGAGCGTTATCAAACCATCAAAGAACTGCTGACGGACTTGCGCCGGCTGAAGCAACGTCTCGAATTCGAGGCCGAACTCGAGAGATCGTCGCCGGGTAGTTTCACCAGATCGAAACTGTCAGATCCTGCCGTGATGCTGACCGCCACGGAGCGCGCAGTTCCGACTGCCGAAAAGACCATCAGTCACGTTTCGAGTGCGGAATACATCACGACCGGCATCAAGCGTCATAAGATCGCGGCTGCCCTCGTAGCGCTCTTCGTAGTCGCGGCGACTGCTTCAGCGTTTTATCTCTACAACCGGAATTCCAACAAGCTCACGGATCGCGACACCGTCCTCCTGGCCGATTTCACCAACACTACGGGTGAGCCTGTTTTTGACGGTACGCTCAAGCAGGCACTCGCGGTGCATCTCGGTCAATCACCTTTTCTGAATTTGTTTCCCGAAGAACGCATACGCGAAACATTGCGCTTCATGGGACGTTCGCCTGACGAACGAATCACGCGTGACGTTGGTCGCGAGATCTGCCAACGCCAGAACATCAAGGCGATGCTGACCGGTTCGATCGCGAGTCTGGGCAGCCACTACGTCATCACGCTCGAAGCAATCAATCCGCGTTCGGGCGATCCATTCGCGCGCGAGCACATCGAGGCCGAAAGCAAAGAGAAGGTGCTCGCGGCGCTCGGCACCGCCGCTTCCAATCTGCGCCAGAAACTCGGCGAGTCGCTCAGTTCGATTCAGAAGTACGACGTGAGTATCGAGCAGGCGACTACGTCGTCGTTGGAAGCTTTGAAAGCTTTTTCGATGGGCAACGAAGAGCGGACGAAGGGCAGGGTGCGTGAGTCGCTGGCATTTTATAAACGTGCAGTCGAGCTCGATCCGAACTTCGCGATGGCCTGGGCACGCATTGGCGTGCACTATGGCAACCTGCAGGAGATCGACGCGGCGAAGGAGTATGTGCAGAAGGCGTATGACCTCCGCGACCGCGTGAGCGAACGCGAGCGACTGTACATCACTGAAAAGTATTACACGTACATTACGGGCGAGATCGACAAGACGATCGAAGTGCTGCAAACGTGGGCCAGGCTGTATCCGGACGATTTCATACCGCACAACAACCTGTCGCTCAACTACAAACTGCTGGGTCGCTATGAAGAGGCGGTGAAGGCGGCGCTCGAGGCGGTCAGGCTGAGTCCGAACAGTGTTAGCGCGAGAGACAATCTGGTCGCGAGTTTCATCGGGCTTGGCCGGATGGACGAAGCTGAGCAGGCGGCGAAGGAGATCGAACGTATAAACCCGGACGCGTTTGCTGCTCACTACAGCAAGTACTTCTTTGCGTTTCTCCGCGGCGACCGGGCTGCGATGGATCGCGAGGTCGAGTGGGTCAGAGGTCGAATGGAAGAAGGCGAGTTCCTACCCGTACTCGCCTTCACTGCGATGCACTCCGGCAAGTTGAAGCAGGCTGAGCAGTATCACAAGCGCGCTATTGAAGTGTTCCAAAAGCAGGGGCGCAAAGAGAATGCGGCGAAGGAGCACATCGCTTTGGCCGGCAATCTCGTGTTGTTTGGTAAGTGTGAGGAAGCGAAACGGAACACGAAGGACGCTCTGGCATTAGCGAGTGGGCAGATGATTGTGGCGAACGCGGCGATCATCCTTGGTGCGTGCGGCGATCAGGACCAGGCGGAGTCGTTGCTCGAAGACATGCAAAAGCAGTATCCGAAGAACTTCGCCATCGCCACGATCATTACGCCGATGTTGCGCGCGGAAACGGAAGCACATCGTGGCAACGTTGATGAGGCGGTGCGGTTTTTGGAATCCATTCGTGGTTACGACATGGGTATGATTACCGGCGTGGGTAACACTTACTGGCGAGGTAATCTGTATCTCAGGCAGCGCCGTGGTAACGAGGCGGCTGCAGAGTTCAAGAGAATCCTCGACCGCCGCGGCGCCGATCCATTTTCACCAGTTCATACGCTCGCACATCTCGGCCTCGCCCGCGCTGCGGCGCTCAACGGCGACCCCTCCGCCGCGCGCAAGTCGTACCAGGACTTCTTCGCGATGTGGAAAGACGCGGATCAAGACCTGCCGGTGCTCGTCGAAGCACGCAAGGAATATGAGCAGTTGAGTTAGCAGCGTGGGGAGTAGCGGACAGTTCAGCCGCATAGCTTCTCCCGCTGCTCACGACAACTACTGTGTCCCACGATAGGAGATATACTTCATGAAACTAGTGACCGAATACCTCATAATCATCGAAAAATAATCTTAATAAAGTTCATGTGCCCACGGAGGATCGAGACCAAATCGCTGAAATGTAGCACGCCGTCCTGGCTATTGGGCCAGCCGGCAATAGGCAATCAGCACGGCAAACCCCGCTCGGTCAACTCTCCTCTCTTAAATCACCTCTTCAAAAAATTCGTGCGCCGGTAATACGGTGAGAAGTTCAGCAACTTCTCCGTACGGTAGTCATTTTTGCGGATCCTCGCCCTCATCGAATCCGATGTCATGGCGACGTTCGCCTTGAAATAATTTAATCTTCAAAGGAAAAGAGAATGAGAAATCAAAGTCTGGTAGTTAAGAAGCTCACGGCGCTAGCGATGGCGCTCACGTTTTTAATCGTTTCCTCGAGCGCCACGCGTGTTGAGGCTGCTCCAGCTGTCGATCTGAGCCCGCAGCAGATCGAAACGGCGATAGAGGACGTATTCGCCGGATTAGTCGCGTTTGACGTTCCGCGGATCATGAACCATTTCGCCGACGACGCCGTGGTTGAAGACCCTGTCGGAACGCCGCCGATTCAGGGCAAACAAGCTATCGCCGCGTATTTGGAAACGTTCCCTGTGCTCTTCAGTCACATGAAACTCTACTCCCTCGACGTGAAGGTGGGTGGTCAGGAAGTCGGTGTGAAATGGAGATTACGTTTTACCACCAAGACCGGACACACCTTCTTCCTCGAAGGCATCGGCTACTTCAAGTTCAACGAGCAGGGAAAGATTCAAACGGAGAAAGAGTTCTTTGATCTCGCATACTTTTTAGAGCAGTTGCAGAAGTGATGATTCCCAAACCGTAACGAAGGCGAGGGCCGGCTGTGTGTTCGGAGTGATAAGCCGGCCCGCTTCGTTTTGGAGGGGGGCGAAAGGGAATATACGCAAGAGATTTTCGGTTGTCATTAAAAGATCGAGCTTAAAATACGTGAGGCGCGTAAAAATCATAAAGGCAAATTGTGGTACGATGATCGGGCAGTTGGACCGTCGTTAATCTCCCAAAGGAGTCCCCCATGTATCGTCGAGTCGTTACCGCTACACTCCCACTTGCCTTACTTTGTCTTTCATTTGCAAATGCCGTCAGTTTTGCAACAGCCGTGCAGGAAGAGATCGTCATCTCTGAAGGCACTCCCATCAAAGTGATCACCGCGAGCGAAATAACCAGCAAGGATGCGAAGCCAAACGATCCCGTCAGCTTTACTGTCGACGAAGACGTTGTTGTTAATGGCCAGGTGCTGGTGCGCAAAGGAACAGAAGCTGCCGGCAGCGTTGTCAATGCCGAGAAGGGCGGCTATATGGGCAAGTCAGGAAAACTTGCCATTCAGGTTGAATCAACCAAAACCGTTGACGGTCAGCCGCTGAAACTTCGAGCTGCCAAGGGGAAAGAAGGCAACGACAAGGCGGCAAGCGTGATGGCCCTGTCGATAATCAGTCCGTTGTTTCTGTTCAAGAAAGGCGGTGAAGCAAGGATTGCCGCCGCCACGCCCGTGACTGTCTACGTCGCTCACGAGAAGCGCTTCCGGCTTGATGGGTCAACTCTGGTTGCGGTCGAGACCGCAACAGCGCCAGGTAGTTCGGAAGACGCTACGGTTTACATTTATCGTCCGAAGAAGATGGTGGGCTCGGCTCTCGAGCCGTCGGTATTTGTCGACGAGATTGAGTTGGCGCGAATGGACAACGGCCGTTACTTCGCGATCAAAGTGAAGCCCGGAAAACACATCATTCGCATGACCGACGACAAGAAAGGTTACGCGCTCGACATGGGTCCGGGCCAAACCTACTACTTTCGCATCGGTATTGAAGCAGGTATGTGGAAGGGCCACGGCAAGATAACGCTTGATGACGCAGAGCGCGCTGTAAAGGAAATCAAGAAACTCCAGTTTATAGGACAGGACAAGATCAAGGCGACTGCAATGGTGATCGAGCTCCCGCCCAGTTAAACGCGACGGAAGACTTGGGCGCCTCCTTGGAGTGCGGCGGCCTGGCGCCGCTTTGGTCTCGATCACTCGATGTCGATTAACAAAGCGGCGCCAGGCCGCCGCACTCCAAGGAGGCGCCTGAAATCGTCAGTGCTCTTTCGATCTCTGCTCGCAAAGCTTCAACATTCCCGGCGGGGACGTTAATTACGCCTTGAACGTGTTCCAGCCCACAGGCTGTTGAAGCAATCACTGGCGTGCCGTTCGCAACTGCGTCCAACAATCGCCGAGGTTTGTGCTCTACAAACGCGGGAAGAACTACGAGGTCAACTGCCTCTAACCAATGTTTACCATTGGTCCTGTTCTCAACCGCTGTTCCGTGCCAGAAGTCTGGTCCCTCCAGTTGCGCTCCCATCGTGACTACTTTCACGTCCAACCCTTGAACCGCGGCACGTAGCTCATAAGCTCCTTTTCTTCCGAGTGTAGAGGCAGGAAAGGCAATCGTCCGTGCAGCAGTTCGCTTCGGTTGTGGCTTCCTGTCAGGCATGGACCAATCAAGCAATCGAGCTTTGTCTTTGTATAACGCTGCGATTTCTGAATGTGGTGTGATGATTCTGCGCGCATTTTGTAACGCTTCACTCTCGGCACGCGCCAACCACTCATCAGCGCGAAAGTCGGCGAGAGTTTTACTTTCGGGATGTAACGCGAAGGCTGCGTCAAGCCGCTCATGTAAACGAGCCACAGGCATTGCGGTCATTAACACGTCGAATGTTCTGCCTCCTAAATATCCGTCACGCCAGAGAAAGGGCAGCAGGTTTTGTGAGACGGTTAAATGTGTGATGTCGTAATCCAACAACGCTGAATAGCTCGTGGCAAGACGTTCTGAATATTCGAGCAGTGCACGTTGTCGCGCTGCACCTTGCAAGGCGAGCTTTCGCGATTTATAGGCTCTCAGCAATGTGATGATCCGGCTTTGGTGAACGTGACGAAAGCCGCCGGTGGTCCATGCATAATTAGCTTTGCCGTACTTCTTTCCATCGAGCGGAATCGCAAGCAGGTCGTCCTCGTCTCGCACCTCGAGGATGTAGCCGTTGAATTCCGGGGAGTACTCGTCAACGAGATAAGCGGAACGTCCAAACCCGTTCGCCTTGCGTTCCACATGCCTGAAGCAGTCAAACGCATCGCACGTCACGCAACTCTGCGGTGCGCTCGAATCCGCGTTGATCCGGATTCTCTTCTGCGAAGATCCGTGTTGTTTTGTATTACTTTTGAAGCGCACGATCAGGAGGTTTGCATCCATCGTCGCTTCGATGCGAAAACCGGATGACGACTTGAAGCGCAGGTCCACGTAATTCCAGAAGACAGTCGCATCGCGGCCTACTTCCGCGAGTGAGCCGGGAACAACTCGCGTATGCGCGTGTCGCTCGACAATTTCAAACCCGGCACTCAGAGCTGTGTCGTACAGCGCGTTGGAAAGCTGGCACAGTCCGCCACCAATTGACGGAATGATGCAGCCTTCGCGCAGTTCGCGTCCTGCAACGTAGCCTTTCCAACTGCCGGCCCGTCCGATCTGCGTCCAGAAACTGAACACGCCGCCGGCAGGTATCTCGGCTCCGTTAAGCCTGCGCAATGCGAGTCGTAAGTTATGAATCTTTCCCGCTAGTAAATATTTCTCCTCATCCGCGCCATCGGACCACAGTGGTGTTCTGGATTCCGCGATAACGGGTTCGTTCGAGGGTCTATTGTTTACCGGGAAACGAGCTGTTCCGTTTCGGCGGGTGTTATGGGCCGCTCGCTTTAGTTGCAGGAGGGTGGCTTTGGCCCGGAAGATGAGCGCATCGCCAAGGGTGGGGGTATCACGCATAGACAAGATTTACGAGATTTTCAAATTAACAGGTTTGGCGCGGAATTCTAACACCTGCGCAGGTTGTGATATATTGCCATCCCTGACAGCCCACATTCCCAAAAGGATCTGAATCCCAATGTCCGGACATTCGAAATGGCATAGTATCAAGCACAAGAAAGGCGCGCTCGATGCCAAGCGCGGCAAACTGTTCACCAAGTTTATCAAAGAGATCACCGTTGCGGCGCGCAGTGGCGGCGGCGATCCCGAAGGCAATGCACGGCTGCGCAAGGCAATCCTTGACGCTAAAGGCGGCAACATGCCTAACGACACCATCGAACGCGCGATCCGCCGAGGCACGGGCGAAGAGGAAGGTGTCAACTACGAAGAGATTACCTACGAAGGTTATGGCCCAGGCGGCGTGGCCCTGCTGATCCAGTCGATGACTGACAACCGGAACCGCACCGTCGCGGAAATTCGGCATCTCTTCTCGAAGAACGGTGGGAACCTTGGTGAAAGTGGTTCGGTGGGCTGGATGTTTGAGAAGAAGGGCTACATCGTCGTCGAGAAATCGGCGAAGTCGGAAGAAGAGCTTTTTGAACTCGCGATTGACGCAGGCGCCGACGATCTGCGTGACGATGAAGACAATTTCGAGATCATTACTTCACCTGAAGCCTTCGACAAGGTGCTGACGGCGATTAAGGGCGCAGGCATCGAACCGCAGGTGGCCGAAATCGAGATGGTGCCGCAAAACTATATCCGTCTCGAAGGCGCAGACGCGCGACAAATGTTGAAACTGATGGAAGCCCTCGAAGATCACGACGACGTGCAGAAGGTGTCGGCCAACTTCGATATCAGTGAAGCTGATATGGCGGCGGCGTAGGGCCGCCGCGATTTACACGGAAGAAACCGATTCCTGCTTGTCCGTGTCATCTGTGGGGATCTGTGGCTCACCCATTGTGACGCGGATATTGTAAGTTTTGTCGCTATCAACTAGCGGGATTGAGTCTTTAATCTCACCGTCAACCTCCACACTAACAACCCCACGGCTCACGCCAAGCGGATTCTCTACTTTAATCCGGTAAACTGCGCGACCCCGACGATACGTGATCTCAAAATCGCGCCACCAGCGCGGCACGCACGGATCGATCTCGAGTCGATCTTTCTGTAGTTTAAAACCGAGTATCGACTCGAGTCCCGCACGATACATCCAGCCCGCCGAGCCCGTGTACCACGTCCAACCGCCGCGGCCGTTGTGTGGTGGAACCGCGTAGACGTCACCCGCCGCCGCATAAGGCTCGACTTTGTATTTGTGCAGGCCCGCCCGCGTCGAAGAATGGTTGATCGGATTGAGGAGCGTGAAGAGTTCGCCTGCGCGCTCGCCGTCGCCCAGCATCGAGAACGCAATCATGGTCCAGATCGCTGCGTGCGTGTATTGTCCGCCGTTCTCGCGCACGCCCGGCACGTATCCTTTTATATAACCGGGATTCAGAACGCCTTTGTCGAACGGCGGTGTGAACAGGATCACGAGGCCGTCGCCGCGGCGGATCAGGTATTCCTCAACTGCTGCCATCGCGCGTCCCATGCGATACGGATCCGAGGCGCCGGAAATCACCGACCACGACTGCGCGATCGAGTCGATGCGACATTCTTCGTTACGCGCGGAACCGAGCGGCGTACCGTCGTCGAAGTAGCCGCGGCGATACCAGTCGCCGTCCCACGCCTTCTCCTCGAGTGCTTTGCGAAGATTGTCCAGGTGTTTGCGATAACGATTGCCGCGCGCTTTTTGCTTTCGTGAATCGACGTGCGGCATGAAGGTGGCGATGGTCGTGTGAAGAAACCAGCCCAGCCACACGCTTTCGCCTTTTCCAAGATGGCCGACGCGATTCATGCCGTCGTTCCAATCGCCGGCGCCCATGAGCGGCAGTCCATGTTTGCCGACGGGCATACTGCGATCGATCGCGCGCGCGCAGTGTTCGTAGAGCGTGGCGGATTCCTGCGAGACTTCCGGTTGCCTGTAGCTTTCGAGCTCGTCCGGCCCAAGCGCAGGCTGCTCGAGGAAGGGAACCACTTCCTCCAAAACGGAAGCATCGCCCGTAACGTTGATGTAGAACGCCGCGACAAACGGCAGCCACAGCAGATCATCAGAGATCTTGGTGCGCACGCCGCGCCCGGCTGGCGGATGCCACCAGTGTTGCACGTCGCCTTCCTTAAACTGGTGTGCAGCAGCGAGCACGATTTGTTGCCGCGCGATCTCGGGCGCGCTGTAGACGAGGGCCATCACGTCCTGCAATTGATCGCGAAAGCCGAATGCGCCACCCGACTGATAGAAAGCAGTGCGCGCCCAGATGCGGCAGGAGAGTGTTTGATAAAGGAGCCAGCGATTGAGCATCGTGTCGAGCGCATGGTCCGGAGTTTTGACTTCGACAGTCCCGAGCAGATCGTCCCAGTGATGCAGCACCTTTTCAAACGTGGCGTTGACGTTGCCGATCTGGCGGAAGTTTGCGACGACTGATTGAGCGACCGTCTTTGACTCAGCCTCGCCGATCAGGAAGACCACTTCGCGAAGTTCGTTTGGCGCGAGCTCGATCACTGTTTGGATCGCGGCGCAGGGATCGAGTCCGGCACCGGATCTTCCGGCGAGACCCAGCCGTTTTAGCGCCGCCGGTGTATCAAGTGAACTGTTGCGACCCAGAAACTCCCTGCGATCGCACGTCGCACTTGAAATATCTTCACTCGTAGCAACGAAGGCAATCCGGTCTGCAAACTCATTATTAAAAGGATTCTTCGCAAAGATGGTCGACTCCGGCTGATCGATCTCCGTGATGATGTAAGGCGCGGACGAGGCGCGGGAAACGCCGAGCACGATCTCGTTGTAATTCGTGACTGACAAACGCCGTTTCCTGCCGCTGCGATTGCGCAGACGCAGGAGGGAGATCTTCACGGGGGCATCGAGTGGCACAAAGACGAGCAGCTCCTGCGAGATGCCGTGGCTCGTGTGTTCGAAAACACTGTATCCCTGACCGTGCCTGACTATGTACTGCTCTCGCTCGCGAATCGGCGAAGGCGTTGCGGACCATAGCGTTCCCGAATCTTCATCGCGCAGGTAGATCACTTCAGACGGTGGATCGCTCACTGCATCGTTGGACCACGACGTCAAACGATTTTCACGACTGTTGACCGACCACGTGCAGCCTCCGCCTGTTTCGGTGATCAGAAATCCAAAATCGACGTTGTTGCCGACCACGTTGGACCACGGCGCCGGTGTCCATTGCTCTGCGCCCAGCAACGTGACGTACTCGCGCCCGCCCTGGTGAAATCCTCCGAGCCCGTTGAAGAACGCCAGTTCCGGTGGCGGAACGCTTGTTTCAGGATAAGTTTGCGATGGCAACCGCGGGATGAAAGGCGGCGGCAAAAGTTCTTCAACCTGTCGCTGTTCGATCTGGTCTTCAAAAGAACCACGATCCGCGACAATCACCGCCCGCGCCACAGCGTGCAGCAGGATGCGATCGGGTTCGGGTAGCTGATCAGCCTGGCGCAGGTAAACTCCGCCGGGTTTGTCCTGGAACGCCTGCAAGCCGGTCGTGCGGACGATATTTTCGAGTTCCTTCTGCAACTCCTGTAGATAACTTGTCGGCGTGTCGTTGAGGATCACCAGATCGATCTTGAGGCCTTTGAAGTGCAAGTACTCATGTCCACGCACGAGTTTCCTGACGGTCCGGAGATCGTCTGCTTTGCTGATCCTGACGACGACGATCGGAAGATCGCCGCTGATGCCGTAAGCCCACAGGCTCGATTGCGCTTTCGTGTTGAGGCCGAGCACATGCGGGCGCGGCCGCAGTGAAGGATCCGAATATACGACGCGTGCCGCGAGACGTTGAAACAGGTGTGCTTCTTCAGCGTCGATCTTCAAGTGGCTCATTTCGACCTGCGCCTTGGTCCAGGCGAGCTGGAGTTCGCGTTCGAAGATGTTGGGATCGTGATATTTGTCGGCGAGCGCGACGGCTTCTTCACGCGAGCGCGCCACGGCAGTGCTGAAAGAGCAGCTCACAGTTTGGTTTGGCTGAATCCGGACGCGACGGCGCAAGCTGAACACCGGGTCGAGCACGGCGCCGGTCGTGTTTGAAAGCGGGCGATCTTCCATCACGGCGATCGGGTTGCTCGACGTTCTTCCGCGTCCGAGAAACCGGCCGCGATCAGTTTCATACTGCACTCCGCCAACCAGCTCACCTTCGGCAACGACGACGTGAACGCCCCAGATGGGTTTCTCCTCGGGAGAGCGCTGGCGGCGATGGGCCAGGATTGCGTTCTCACCCGCGACGAATTCAGTTTCGATGAAAAGATTGCTGAACGCCTGGTGTGCGGCGTCGGCATCCTGCGACGCGAGCACGACTTCCGCATAGCTGGTCAGTTCAATTTCGCGAGTGCGTGAAGAGTTGTTAGTGAGCGAGATGCGACGCACTTCCGCATTGTCTTCCGCCGAAACGACGACCTCCATGCGCGTCGAGATGCCGGAGTCGACGCGGCGAAAGTCTGCTTTGTCTTCGGAAAACGCGACGTGATACGACTGTGGTTTGCGACGCACCGGTTGATGACCCGCGGACCAGACTGCCCCGCTGCGAACGTCGCGCAGGTAGATAAACGCGCCCCAGTTGTCGCGAGTGACGTCTTCACGCCAGCGCGTCACTGCCTCACCTTCGCAGCGCGAGTAGCCGGAACCGGCGGTCGTGATCATCACGTTGTAAGTTCCATTTGAAAGTAATTGCGTGCGCGGTGTTTCGAGATCCGCGTTCTCGTAAACTCGTGTAATCATTCCTGGTAATGCCTGGACCACGCGTCCGGTAAGGACTTCTTCCGCGCGCGGATGTGTAGCCGGTACGCCGACCGGGATTCGTTCCTGCAGGAGCAGTTCGGTCGCCTGCACGGCGGGATCGGAGTGAAAACGTTGCTCTACGACATCTTCCTGTAGCACGTTGGCCAACGAGACCAGGCTCATTCCCTGGTGGTGGGCCATGTACGCGCGAATCATGACCGATTTTTGACCTTCCGGCAGACGCTCGGCGGTGTAGTCGATCGATTCGTAGAAGCCGTATGGGCCAAGTGCTCCTTCGTTCTTCATCCGGCGCAGGTTGTTCATCGCTTCAGCAGGAGCAATCTCCGCCGCCAGCATCGTTGCGTAAGGCGCCACGACGAGATCCTCGATCAAGCCACGCTTCAAACCGAGGCCCGGAACACCGAATGGTCCATACTGATAGTTCAAACTCAGATCGCGGACGTTGTACGCAGCTTCGGAGATGCCCCACGGAACGCCGTTTTCATCGCCATACTCAATCTGTCGATCGACGATTGTTCGATATGTTTCGGCGAGCAGAGTTGCGGGGTAATTTCGCATCACCAGCAACGGCATGAGGTATTCGAACATTGTGCCGGTCCAGGAGATGAGCGCCCGCCCGCCATCGACTTTCGTGAGCGTGCGGCCCATGCGAAACCAGTGTTGTTGCGGCACGTCGCCTTTGGCGATGCCGACAAAGCTTGCGAGACGCGCTTCTGAGGCAAGCAGATCGTAGTACGACTCATCGGCACGCGAAGTCGTAACGTTGTACCCAATTGTGAAAAGCTTGCGCTCGACATCGAAGAGGAACGAAAAATCCATCTCTTCGACGATCTCGTCGCAGCGCCGCGCGAGACGACTCAGCCGTGATAGAAGATCTGCTGAAGCGCCGGCCGATTGTTCGAGGGTTTTCGTCAGGCTCGAAGATAAACCCGTCGCGTCGTTCATGGCTGCGAGCTGGACGAGCGCCTGATCGCAAAGCTGCGGTATTTCCGCGAACGTGGGAACGCGTTGGAGAAGTTGAACGATGCGCGCCCAGTCTGAATCAGTTTCTGTGGCGATGGACGGGAGCGACCTGGCCCAACCTGCGAGGGCGCCGGCATCTCTCCGGCAAGCATTTACCTGGTGTTTCAGCGCGCCCACCCACCAGCGCAACTCTTTGAAGCTGACCTCGCCGTGTTCGTGGGCCAACGCATTCACGATGTCTTCGATCTCAGACGCGCGACGTCCCAAAGAATCAAGCAGTTCTACCCACGACCGCAAATTATCCGCGGGATCCGTGGTTAGTAATTCGCGACAAGCTGCGATCTCGTCTTGCAACTGTCTTACCGTCACGACCTCGGTGCGTTGTCGAGTGCTACCCAGGTGCGCGACTTCCGCCGTGATGATGTCGAGCGTATCGTTCAATCCACGGATGATGTGGCGATCGAACAAACGATGATCGGGCAGCTCGATACACGCTTGCTTAACCGCGATCAGGTGTCCCGCGAGATTGCCGCTGTCAACAGTTGAAATGTATTGCGGCAACAGCGGTTGCAGCGTCCTTGTCTCGTACCAGTTGAAGAAGTGACCGTGAAGACGGTTCATCTTCGCCATGGTGGCAAACGTCAATTCCTGTCGCTCGACCAGTTCGAGTGCGCCGACATAACCAAGATCGCGCGCGGAACAAGTCGATAGCAAAAGCAGGCCGATGTTTGTCGGGGACGTGCGATGCGCAACGATCGGCGCCGGATCTTCCTGGAAATTATCCGGCGGCAGCCAGTTGTCTTCAGCGCCCACAAAAGTCTCAAAGAAGCGCCAGGTGCGGCGAACGATGAGCCGCGCGAACTTTGCGTCTTCCGGGCTCAACACTTTTCGTTCCGGAGCTCGTGGCTTGCTGATCCAGTAAGCAATCACCGGCGAGAGCATCCAGATCACGAAGAGTGGTCCCATCACGGGCAGCGCCGCCGGCTTGAAGGTCAACGTCAGGGCGAGCGCGGACAACGTCAGTGCCGAAGACGGCAGCATGAACGAGACAAAAGATTTCAGATCGTTGCGTGCGGATTGTTCCGCCTCCGCTGCTGACACCCACTCGAGTAATTTTTTGTGCGAGATGAACTGCCGGTAAAGCGCGCGGATGATCGCGTCGCACATCAGCCACGCCTGGTGAGGCAGGAAGATAAACGAGAGCGCGATCTGCGCGGTGTTGGTACGAAAGTCGCCCCAGACACTCCAGAAGTGGCTGGTCCATGGAATCCCGCGCGGGTGCATGAGAAGGCCCGTGGTGACGTGCAGGTGAACGGGGAAGGCGATCACCAGAAGAACAAACAACGACCAGAGCAGCGCCGAACCCGGGAAAAACGCGCACGCCGCGACGAGCCAGAGGAACAACGAAGGCGCCACTAAACTGCGCCGAAGATTGTCGAAGATCTTCCAGCGTGCGATCAGCGGCAACACGTTGCGGACGCTTCGTCCGTCGCCGTCAGGCACGCGCGGAAACAGCCAGCGAATGATCTGCCAGTCGCCGCGTGTCCAGCGATGCGCGCGTTTTGCATAGGCTTCGTAAGTTGCCGGGTAGTCGTCGAGCAGTTCGATGTCTGTGGTGAGTGCGGCGCGCGCGAACAGACATTCGAAGAGATCATGACTCAGCAGGCAATTCGACGGCACGCGGTTCTCGAGCGTGCGTTGAAACGCATCGACCTCGTAGAGACCTTTTCCGGTGAAACTTCCTTCGCCAAAGAAATCCTGGTAGACGTCGGAAACCGCGGTTGTGTAAGGATCAATGCCGGTGTAGCCGGAGAAGATTTGGACCAGCTTCGTGCGGGAAGCGCTCGCGAGTGAAATGCTGACGCGTGGCTGCAGGATTCCGTAACCGCGCGTGACGCGATTGGTCGCTTGATCAATGCCGGGTTTGTTGAGCGGGTGAATTGCGGCGCCGACAAGAGTGCGAGCCACGTCGCGGGGAAGTTGCGTGTCTGAGTCGAGCGTGATGACGTAGCGAATCGTGTTTAGTAGCGCGTCGTCAGCGGTGCGTACGACAAAGCTCGTATCTCTCGCGCCGCGCAGCAGAAGGTTAAACTCTTCCAGTTTTCCGCGTTTACGTTCCCATCCCATCCACTTGTTTTCGCCAGGGTTCCATTGCCGGCGACGATGAAAAAGATGAAAGCGCGCCTCGCCATGTCGTTGGTTCAAAGCGTCGATGCCGCTCTGAGCAATCGCCAGCAACGGCGAATCGTTTGGTGTCTCTTCCGTAGTCGCGTCCGGAAAATCACCTAGCAGAGCGAAGTAAACGTGTGAGTCCTGATTAGCGAGGTAGTGGACTTCAAGTCTCTCGACGAGTTCGCTGACTTGCGACTCGCTGAGAAAGATCGTTGGTACGACGACGAAGGTCGCGGCATCTTCCGGAATTCCCTTGGCCGTGTCCATGCGCGGCAACAGACGCGGCGGAAAGAAATGCGTGAGATCCCAGTTGAGCACCGTGATCGCAAGATCGCTTGCCGGAATGAGTGCCAGAAGTCCGGTGATGACGAGGAACGGCCAATCGACGCCATAGCGGTTCATCGTGAAGAGCACCACGCTCATCAAAAGCGTGGTCAAAAGAGCGATGATGCCGAGGTGTGTTCCGGTCGCGTGTCGCAGCAGAAAACGGCGCAGCCGTTCCATCGGTCGAGGTTGATAACCAAAGTGTTTTTCGAGAAGCGTTACACCCTCGTCGATCAGGTAATAGCCGGCATGCTTTTGCGGACCATCTTGTTTCGCTTCCTCGGCGAGGTT
>DASUPZ010000210.1:0-6472 GCA_036280855.1 Pyrinomonadaceae bacterium
CTGGCGCGAGGAGTATGATGACGACGACAGCGACTGGTTTCGCAAGACTGTCGATCTGATCCGCGAGCGCTACTTCACGCTCAAAGATTTCTCGACGCAGGGACGCGCGTATTTCTCCGACGACTTCGATTTCGACGATGCGGCGGTCCAGAAAAACCTGCGCAAGGAGCCGCGTTTACGCGAACTGTTGAACGGTCTTGCCGGGAAGCTTGAAGACGTCGAGCCGTTCAATGCCGAGACTTCCGAAGCTGCGTTGAGAGCGTTTGCAGATGAAGCTGGTGTAAAGGCTGGGTTGTTGATAAACGGCGCTCGTACGATGCTTACGGGGCAGGCAGTTGGACCATCGATGTTTGAGATCTTCGACGTGCTCGGGCGTGATAGTTCGGTGCAACGTTTAAGAAGCGGAATTCCGTGGTAAGGAGTTGCTTGATGATCAGAGTAATCAGTTTACTTTTCGTTACTGTGCTGGCGTGTGGGGCTGTTGTTGCTCAAAACACAAACTCTTCAACTACGACCACTGAGCGGCCACGAACAACAACCAACACAAATCAATCCAAGCCAACGCCTACACCGCAATCAAAGTCACCAGCCACGACGCCGACGCCGGCAGGAGCGGAAGGCGTGCTCGCCGCGTTCAACGCGTTGCTCGACGGCATCAGAAACGCAAACGTAAACGAAGTGATGTCCGTCTACTGGAACTCGTCGCAGCTCAATCTCTTCAACTACAACGGTACGGTGACGAAAGGCTGGCAGCAGGTAAGGAAAAACCGGGAGAGCTCATACCCCGAAATCAAAGACGTGAAGCTCGACGTGCGTGACATTTCGGTGACGATGCTCGGCAGAGACGGCGCGACTGTGACGTGTCTGTGGACGCAGTCTCAAAGCTACAAAGGAACTCCGGAAAGCGTCTCAGGTCGGATGACACTGGTGTTCAAACGCGTCGGAACGGCGTGGAAAGCGATCCACTTACACTCGTCGCCTGACAATCCAAACCCAGCGGTGGTTCCGCCGTCGGAGCGTCCCTCACCATCACCGTCCCCTTCACCAACTCCCGGATTATAAGCCGCGGATAACGCGGATCTGTGTAAATCGATTTTCACAGATCCGCCTCATCCGTGTTTCAACGTAAAAAGCCGTCCACGATCCAAGACCGTGGACGGCTTCGGTGAACTGTTGGGATTGGCCTGATGGCTACTGTGTGCAACTTCCGAAAAGGAGGAGCACTATGCAGTGAGACTACCGAACCAGTTTCCTAACGATTCGTCTGGTTCAGAGGTCAGGCCGCAGCCACCTCACTGTGATTAGAACTCATATATTTTAGAATCACCTCCTTTCCAGTGTTGGCGAAAATAATAACACGGATTTTTCAGATTGCAATCCCCGGTTTTTATCCGCGTCATCCGTGGCTCAATTGTCCTCGAACGTACACGCGGGATGCATGCTCGACGCCGAAGAAGTAAGCGAGCTCCCGGTAATCTTCACAGTCGTGAATCACGAAATCCGCAATCTTTCCAGGCTCCAAAGATCCGATCCGATCGCCGCGATTCAAACTGTACGCCGCATTGATCGTTACCGCACAAACGCCTTCCGCAGGCGTCATCTTCATGTGTGTCGCAGCGAGGGATAGGATCATCATCATCGAAGGTGTCGGCGAAGAACCCGGATTGAAATCCGTCGCGAGGACAACAGCGAGACCCGCGTCGATCATTTCGCGAGCCGCCGGATACCGTGACGATCCGAGCGCATAAACCGAACCGGGCAACAACACCGGCTGCACGCCTGCATCTCGAAGCGCAGCAATACCCGCCGTGTCGGTGTGTTCAAGATGATCCGCGGTGATCGTCCCTAGTTCCGCGGCCAGTTTTGCACCCCCTGAGAGCGAAAGCTGATCCGCGTGCATCCGCAAGCCCAGACCGTGACAACGCGCGGCAGATAGAATCTTCCACGATTCATCAGTGCTGAACACTTTCTCCTCGCAAAACACATCACAGTATTCAGCGAGCTTCTCCCGCGCCACTTGCGGCAACATCTCATCGACAATCAACGCAACGTAATCATCGCGTCGCGACCGGTATTCGGGTGGAACACTATGCGCGCCGAGAAAGGTGGGCACATATTGAAGCGGCGTTTCGATATCGAGCTGCCTGATGGCGCGGAGGATCTTCAATTCATCTTCCAACGACAACCCGTAACCTGATTTCGCCTCGACGGTCGTCGTGCCGCCACGCAGAAACCACCCGGCATATTTCCGTCCCGTTGCAACCAACTCGTCAACGCTCGCCGCACGTGTTCGATTGACGGTGGATTGAATTCCGCCGCCACGCGCAGCAATCTCCTGGTACGTCGCACCCGCGCTTCGTTCTTCAAACTCATCAACACGCGTCCCTGCAAATACCGGATGCGTGTGTGCATCGACAAAACCCGGCATCACAACCCGCCCACCCGCATCAACCACGACCGTATCCGCGTCAATCAACTTCTCGATCTGCGGAGTTCCTCCGACGCTGTGAATCACACCATCGCGAACCAACAATGCACCACGCGCGATAATCCCCAATTCGCGCATCTCCGCGCCAATCCGCGGTCGCGCTGGTCCAGCAAGCGTCACGACCTGAGAACAGTTCAAAACTGCGAGTGATTTACTTTCGTTTTCCGAGGACATAAATCCCGACGCCGATCACATTCGCCAGCAGCACGGTGCCGGCAATCTTGAGCGCGAATGACAACGGACTTTGCACGTCAGTAATTGGAGCGATGGAGAAACGTATATAGATCAAGGTAACAACGAAGCCCGACGCGCACGCGATCTTGAGCCACCAAGGCGCGCGTACGCCAAGAGCTTTCATCCCAAACAGCGGGATCGCAAACAACACGAGGTATGTCAACGCGTAGAAAACTCCGCCTGCGTTGTCCAACAGTTGAAACGCTTCCTGCGCGTGCACTCCCATCAAACTAAAAAAGCCGAGCACTAACGTAACTGCGCCCACGAATAAAATTGAGTTGACTGGAGTCTTGTATTTCGCGTGTAGCCTGCTGAACCACGCGGGCAACAATCGGTCCCATCCGGCAACCATCGGTAGTCGCGCGTTGCCGGTAAAGTAGATACTCATGAGTGCGATTGTTCTGACGGCGATGCCGAGAATCGCAATGGAACCGATTGTACCGACCCATCCGAGCGCTCCGAATCCAATCGAGAGCACTTGCGGAATTGGTCCAATCAGGTCGATCTCATCACGCGGAACAAATGCGACTACTGTACTGGTGCCGAGGATGAACATCAGAGCGATAATCGGCGCTGCGATCACGACGGAGCGCGCGAAGTTGCGCGCGGGCGCACGTGTTTCTCCGGCGAGGATGGCAATGTATTCGAAGCCGGTCAAAGCGCCGAGCGCGAGCTTACTGGCGACGTTGATGTTGTATTCGGAAAACGTTGGGAACTGAAGTGAAAAGGGCCGGTACTCTCCTCCGCGGGCCGCGGAAAGAGCGAAGAGCGGCAACAGTATCAACGCGGCAAACGTCATCATGTGGACCACGCCACCCGTGTTGTGTACCCACTTGCCGAGAGCCAGGCCGCGCGTAGCAACCACGACCATGCCCGTCACCAGAAGAACGCTGACGATCATGATCATAGTCCGGCTGTCTCTGAGCCACGCCGCTGGTGGTCCAATAGCGTAAGAGAGGTTTGTAGTCACGATGAGACCGGCGCCGGCCAGAATCGTTATGGCAAACACAAACAGGTTCCATCCCACCATGAACCCGACAAAATCGTTGAAAGCGAGCTTGGACCATTGATAAAGCCCGCCCTCCAGGGGCATCAGACGATTCAGAAAGATCACGGCGGCAGCAAGCGGAAGGTAGAACGTGAGGATAGCGAGAATCCAGAATATGCTTTGCTCGTGACCTATACGCGCCGCCCAGCCTACCCAGAACGTCCCCACCACGAACACGACTTGGGTAAGAACCAGATCAAATAGCCCCAGCTCTTTTTTGAAAACGGCACTGCGTGCCTCTATTTCAGCTCGATCCGTGCTCATCTGTGTTTATCGGTGGTCCAGCCACTGGCCCACATCAGTTCGCATCTGTGGAACTATCTCGTGCGCGGCATCATAACTCTTGAACAGCACGGACCGCGCCCTCGTCTTCAACTGATTTTCATAATCTCTGACACGCTCGGGCGGGTAAAACTCATCGCGCGTTCCGGCAAGATGCAGCACGTCGATCTCCGACTCGCGATAGAGCCCGCTTGTTTCCCAGTCGCCGGGAAGTCCACCGCAGATGCCAATAACGCCGCGAAGACGTTCCGGATGCGTAAAAGCGAAGCGATAGTTGAGCGCGCACGACTGCGAAAAGCCGAGTAGAAAAACCTGTGAGCGATCTACAACACCCTCGGCGGCCAGACTCTCAATTAGATCCAAAAGCGCCTGGTGATGAACCGCGACCGACTCTTCACTGCGATAACTCGTCAACCAACCGAAACCGAAGCGTAGTGGACCACCCGGCTCACGTGGCTCTTTGATGTGCTGGTGAAACCCTTGCATCGACGCGATCGCAAATCGTTCAGGGGCGATCAGTTGCGCCTCGCGCAGCATCTGCGATTTGTTTGCGCCATAGCCGTGCAACGCGATCAGCAACGGCGCATGTGAATGCGTGCCGGGGCGTAGATCGTAATAGAGTTTTATTCGCGCTTCGAGGGTTCGGTCGAGTTTTTGTTCCACAGATTACGCAGATTATACTGATCTGCTAGGATGATTCCACAAACTTTCTCCGAGAGGTGGCAATAATGAAATTCCCGGGTGGACTGAATATTCAACAGATGATGAAGCAGGCGCAGCAGATGCAGGAGAAGATGCAGCAGGAGATGGAAGAAATGCGCGTCGAAGCTTCTGCGGGCGGCGGCGTGGTGAGTGTGCAGATGAAGGGCAATCACGAAATCATAGCGCTCAAGATCGATCCTGAAGCCGTGAAAGAAGGCGATGTCGAGATGCTGCAGGACATGATCGTCGCCGCGGCAAACGAAGCAAACCGCAAAGTTGATGAGGCGATGAAAGGTAAACTCGGAGGAATGTTGCCGCCCGGACTCGGTGGTTTATTTGGATAATGCTTGAATACGCTGAACCCGTCACAAAACTGATCGACGAGCTGAAGCGGCTGCCGAGTATTGGCCACAAGTCAGCACAGCGCCTGGCTTTTCATATCATGCGCGCGCCTGAAGCTGATCTCGAGCGGCTCATTGGCGCGTTGAGGGAAGTGAAGCAGAAGATCGTTCTCTGTTCGATCTGCAACAACCTCACGGAAGTGAATCCGTGCCGGTTCTGTTCGTCGACGAGCCGGGATCATTCGGTGATCTGCGTTGTCGAGGAACCTCACAGTCTCGTGGCAGTGGAAAAGACGCGCAGCTTCAAAGGCGTTTATCACGTGCTTCATGGCAGTCTCTCGCCGATTCGGCACATTGGACCAAGTGAGTTGCAACTGGCGAACCTCCTGCCCCGATTGAAACCGGAGAATAATGACGGCGTGGCGGTAAGGGAAGTGATTCTCGCTACGAATCCGACGACTGAAGGCGAGGCGACTGCAAATTACATCAGCCGGCTATTGAAGCCTTTAGGGATAAGAGTGACGAGGATTGCGATGGGAATGCCGGTGGGAAGCGACCTCGAGTACGTTGACGAGGTCACGATGGACAAGGCGCTCGCGAATCGACACGAAATTTAGCCACGGATCTTACGGATCTTAAAACACGATTTTTAAATCCGTGTACGAAGTTCCGTGTAAATCCGCGGCTAAAAGCGCACTGTTTCGGACGTGACCCCGGCCTTACACTCCGGACACTGCTGTTCGCTGTCGTACATGCGCACGTCGAAGTCGATCAGCGATCTCACTGGTCCACCTTCAATCTCATTCGCCGCGGTATCGAAACGCACGATCGCTCCGCACCCGATGACTCTCGCGCCGAGTGACTTCACCAGGTCTACTGTTTCCTGTATCGCGTTTCCACTGCGAATGATGTCGTCAACGATGATGCATGGATTAATCTCGCCCTGGTTGACGTACTGCCGAAACATGCGCTTACCCGTTTCCTGTTCGGCCCAGTAGATCTGTTCGGCGTTGAGCGCGTCGCGCACGCCAAAGGCCACGGGAATTCCGCCTGAACTCGGACTGATGACCGCAACTTTCGGCAACTGGCTGGAGATATCTTTCTCGAGTCGAAACTTTCGGCTCAGCGCAACTGCGAGTACGCGTGCCGTGTCGTAGTAACGAAATGCCAGGGGCATTTGAAAATAGTGCGGCGAGTGTTTTCCGTTGGGATAAATGAAGTGGCCCTCACGAAACGCGCCGGTGCGTTTCAGAATCTGCATCACAGCATCTTGCGAAGGAATCAGCTGGACCATCGGGTTCTCCTGTTTTCGGTTTGGCGCAGCATACATCAATTCACTCGGTTTTCGCAGCCCGTTCGACCAGCAATCGCTGATCT
>DASUPZ010000211.1:0-7785 GCA_036280855.1 Pyrinomonadaceae bacterium
TGCGGACATCCCGCTCGAGACTCGGGTGGAGCGCGAAAATATTCCCTTAATCGTGCGTGAGAAGGGAACCGAGACCTACAGTGACATTCTGTTTGCCGTGCAACTGGGCAAGCAGTTCTTGCGGCAGCTCAAAGTCGATAATCTCGAGGGGCAGTATCCCTTCTACCTTGAGAAATATCCTCTTCTCGTTCTGCCGGGAGATCCCGAGGCTGAACAAATTCGCAAGTCAGTTGGCCGTCGCATTGCTGACGGAGTTGCGATATGGCGCGACATCGTGAATGGCAAACACGATTTATGGGTTACGTCAGAACCCTCCATCGACGATGGAGTGATAAATAGCGCGGCGATTTTTGCGGAGGCGTTTTCAAAAAAATTCAGACGACTGTTTACACAGCCGGATAGCGCGAAGGACAATGCCTGGCTTCAAAACCATCTCGAGTACCAATTTGCGGTGGCCGCACAGGTTGCGCCGAATGAATCTCAAAGCGTTCTGCTCGCGGAGCAGTATCATCAGGGCCGTTTGGATTGGTATTCATTCGATGTCGTTAAGGATAGAAAAGCGCCGCTTGAACCAGAGCCGGAACCTGTTGCCAGAGAGGAAAAGGTTGAGTCGTTCCTGCCTGCCAACGTTCACTTCAAAGGCCAGCCACGGCCGCGTTTCTGGGAGATGGAAGAATCGCAAACGGACTTCGGCAAGATCGAAACTTCTCCCACCGGTTTGTTGCACCTGTTATTGGCCGAGTTTGGACTAATCTACTCCAACGATTGGTTCATGCTTCCTCACCCGATGAATATCAACACCGTATGCGAGATTCGCGGCATCATTGTTGACGACACTTTTGGCAGGCATACGTTCATACGTCCAGCCGGTCGCGGCCCGGAGACGGCTTGGCAGCGTTGGGCGATGTTTCATCACACCGAAAAGGATCAGGTGAAGCCAGCCACGAGTCGTTTCTATCTCGTACCTGCAATCGGCAAAGTTTTGGAAAGTGACCCGTTGGAGCGCGTTAATTTCATGCGCGATGAGATGGCCAATCTGGTTTGGGGAGTGGAAAGTATTGTGCCCTCTCAGCTGGGGAAGGGTATCAGCGGTTACGAAACAGCCAAGGTTAACGAGCTAGTGAAGCCTACGCTCGGCACTGATAAGACAGTCAAGATCGGCTATGTGCTGGGCACCAGAGTTCCGACCAATTGGATTCCATTCATAGCAGTTCATGCCGAGGGAAGCGTGAGTGAAATTCGCCTGCAACGAGCGCGCATGGTGGGAGGTGAACAACCGCGAGGCTGGGTCTTGCGCGAACCACGTTCACCCTACTTCGTCGAGGAGGAAGAAGTGCCGCGTGCCGGCGTGTATGTACAACGTTCGTGGCAACGAGCGCGATGGCTTAACGGCCGTACATTTGTTTGGGTGGGCAGGAAAAAAACCGCTGGCAGAGGCGAAGGTTGGGGTCAATTAGTGTTTGATCAAATCGCGGATCTGGAACCGAAATAGTAGCCTGAGGTACTGATCCTTTCCGTGCCGATAGTTAATGGACTCTTCTGGAGTCTTTGGAACGACCGAGGAGTTGGAGACATTCGGCCGGCAAATAGTGAGACCATCAGGTCAGATTTCCCTAAATTCGTGCTGACTGTAGGCTCGTCCGAGCCGGGGCGCCTTCAGAAACGGAGGGACATGGAAAGACTATATTACGAGCGCAATTCGTTCAGCGATCGAGCGGCAGCGTGGGCGCACTTTGAAGCGCACTGGGCAGAGAACAATCCTCGTGTCGCGCGGAAGCACGATTGGGAAGGCGTGAAGTCAAGCTACGAAACGGCAGTTCACTTGAAAAACCGCTGGTACCTAATCCGTGAGGTGGTTGATTACAGGGAACGTAAACCGACACCTGCCGGAGTTCGACCCGCAGTAGGGGAATGTCCCGTTTGCAAAAAGGGGGCGGTGGTGCAGAGAGGAGACTTCTTCGTTCCCGAAGCCTACGTTCACCTTATTGGTAAAGAGGATAATGGGAAAGAGATACCTCTCGACCAGCATTTTTTGCGACCGGTTCCTCCTGGTGTGATTTTTGAGGCGTAGGGATTCGGCAAACTCCAGTCCCCGGATGGAACGGATTTGAATATTAGTTTCTGGGCCAAGAGATTGTTAACGGGGTCGTTAGAATTCTGACAGGCAACCCTTGCCGCCCTTTCTTGAACCCCCTTCTTGTCGTCCCGCTCTCCGGTACTGCGCGATCGCGTTGAGAAAAACTGCAGTTCGTCTCGTCTCTCCATAACCGATTGAACGCACGTGCTACTGGTGTTTACGTCGATGTGCTCGTCGATGATGAACTCGACTTACCCGCCAAATGCCTGCGCGGCCTGGGGGGGAGGGAATACGATCTAATTGCGGAAGAAACCGAAATAAGCGTGCCGTCATGATGTCGACTACTACACATTGTAGTTTGAGATTCTATTATCAAAATCGGTCTGTAAGTTAAAAAATGATACCTTTGGGACTTGGGCAAAAGAACAAGATGTTGCAGTTTGAGCGAAAAATCGATGGTCCATTTTCAAGATCGCAATTTCATTTTATGACCTACAAAATTCTCATTTTATGACCTACGAATTTCACTTTATGGCCGACAAATTTCACTTTATGACCGAACCCACAACAACAATTTCAGGAAGTTCGAAGTAGCACCGCTCTTGCCTGAATGAGCGTTCATTCAGTATGATGCGGAGACCTATTCTGGTGAAACTGTCTATAAATTAAGGAGCGCGGGATATGCGGATTGAGAAGGCGGCGGTGCTGGGGGCTGGAACTATGGGGGCGCAGATTGCCGCGCACCTCGCCAATGCCGGCGTGCCGACGCTGTTGCTCGATATTCCGCCGCGGGAACTCACGCCGGATGAGGAGAAGAAGGGACTCACGCTCGAAAGCCCGCAGGTGCGTGGAAGGATTGCGCGTGCGGGATTGGAAGCTGCGGTGAAGGCGAAGCCGGCGGCGTTCTTCGTGCCTGAATTAGCGTCGCTTGTGACGGCGGGTAATTTCGACGACGACCTCGCCAAAATCAAAGACTGCGATCTCATCGTTGAAGCTGTTGTTGAAAATCTTGAGATCAAGCGCTCTCTTTACGAGCGTGTCGAGCAACACCGGCGCCCCGGCGCGATCGTCGCTTCAAACACCAGCGGCATCCCGATTCACCTGCTCGCCGAGGGTCGCTCCGACGATTTCAAAGAACATTTCTTAGGCGTTCACTTTTTCAACCCGCCACGTTACCTGCACCTCGTCGAGATCATTCGCACCGAGTGGACCAAGCCTGAAGTCTCATGCTTCCTTTATGGGTTTCTCGATCAGCGTCTCGGCAAAGGCGTCGTCCCCGCGAAGGATCGTCCAAACTTCATCGCCAATCGCATCGGCACGTTCGGCGCGCTCTACACGATCAAGACGATGCTTGACGACGGTTACTCGATCGAAGAAGTAGACAAAATGACTGGTCCAGCCGTCGGCCGCCCAAAGTCAGCGACCTTCCGCACTTTCGACATCGTCGGACTCGACGTCTTCACTCACGTCATCAAAAACCTTTACGAAGCTCTGCCAGAAGACGAAGAGCGCTCGATGTTTGTCGTGCCTGACGTGCTCGCCGGCATGGTCCAACGCGGCATGCTCGGCAACAAGACCAAAGGTGGTTTCTACAAGAAGCAGAAGGGCGAGAAGACCGAGATCTGGACGCTCGACACCGCCACGCTCGACTATCGTCCATCCGAAAAAGTCAAACTTCCTTCGCTCGACATGGCGAAGAACATCGACGCCCTGCCCGAGCGCATCAAGGCGTTGACCTGGGGCAAAGATCGCGCGGGCGCGTTCCTGTGGAAGACGCTTTCGAAGACGCTCACTTACGCTGCCAAACGAATCCCCGAGATCGCAGACAACGTGGTCGAAGTCGATCGCGCGATGCGCTGGGGCTTCGGTTGGGAGTTGGGCCCGTTTGAAGTTTGGGATGCAATCGGCGTCGAGAAGTCCGTCGCGCGGATGAAGGAAGAAGGCATGACGGTGCCTGAGAACGTCGAGCAGATGCTCGCTTCAGGCGCCACGTCGTTTTACAAGAGCGACAACGGGCAACAGTCTTACTTCGACTTTGCTTCCGGCAAGTACATTCCGCTAAGCGATCCGCCAGGCGTTCTGATTCTGAAATCGATCAAAGCTCAGAAAGACGTCATCAAGAAGAACGCCGGGGCGTCGCTGATCGACATCGGCGACGGCGTTGCATGTCTCGAGTTTCATTCGAAGATGAACGCGATCGGCGGCGACACGCTTCAGATGCTGAAGTTTGCGCTCTCGGAAGTTGAGAAAAATTTCGTCGGGCTCGTGGTCGGCAATCAGGGCGCAAACTTCTGCGTCGGCGCAAACATTATGCTGATGTTGATGGAAGCGCAGGAGGAAAACTGGGAAGAGCTCGATATGATGGCGCGCGTTTTCCAGAACTCGACCATGAGTTTGCGTTACTCGCCGAAGCCGGTTGTCGTCGCACCGTTTCAGATGGTTTTTGGCGGCGGGTGCGAAATGGTCTTGCACGGTGATCGCGTCAGAGCGGCGGCTGAAACTTACATCGGACTCGTGGAAGTTGGCGTCGGAATCATACCTGCGGGCGGCGGCACAAAAGAGATGCTGGTGCGCACGCTCGACTCGATTCCAAAAGGCGTTGACGATGCGGATCCGTTTCCATTTGTGAAGCGCGCGTTTGAAACGATCGCGCTCGCGAAGGTTGCCACGTCCGCTGAAGAAGCAAGATCGCTCGGCTTCCTTTCCGCCGATGATTCGATCTCGATGAATGCCGATCGTTTGATCGCGGACGCAAAGAAGGAAGTGCTCGCACTCGCCGCCAGCGGTTACGTTGCGCCACAGCAACGCAAAGACATTCTCGCGTTAGGATCCTCTGCGCTGGCCACGTTGAAACTCGGTATTCACCAGATGAAGCGCGCTGGATATATTTCGGATCACGATGCGGAGATCGGGACGCAGCTCGCGCGCATACTAACGGGCGGGGATCTGAATCATCCGACGCGCGTTTCGGAGCAGTATCTGTTGGACCTCGAGCGTGAGGCGTTCCTGTCGCTGGTGGGCACACGTAAGACGCAGGAGCGGATCGCGCACATGTTGAAGACGAGTAAGCCCCTAAGAAATTAGCCGCGGATTTTACGGATCTCTAAAGCAGGATTTACACGGATAAGGTAATTATTATGAGAGATGCAGTGATTGTTTCGGCGGTTAGAACCGCAGTAGGCAAGGCGCCGAAGGGAACGTTGCGGACCACAAGGCCCGACGAGATGGGTGCGACTGTTATTAAGGAAGCAGTGGCGCGTGTTCCGGGATTGGAGACGTCGGAGATCGAAGATGTGATCATGGGTTGCGCGATGCCGGAAGCCGAGCAGGGAATGAACGTCGCGCGCGCAGCCGCGATTCGCGCGGGTTTGCCGGTTGAGACCAGCGCGATGACGATCAATCGTTTCTGTTCTTCGGGTTTGCAGACGATCGCGATGGCGGCCGATCGAATCAGGAGTGGTGGCGCAGACGTGATCGTCGCGGGCGGGCTCGAAACGATGTCGATGATCCCGATGGGCGGTCACATCATTAGGCCCAATCCGTATCTCGTCGAACACTATCCCGACTTCTATTTGAGCATGGGTCTCGCGACCGAGAACGTCGCGCGCAAGTATGAAGTAACGCGCGAGGAGCAGGACGAGTTTGCCCTGCGCTCACACACGCGCGCGGCGGCGGCATTGGATGGAGGCAAGTTCGCGGAAGAGACCGTGCCGCTGAACGTCGTGCTCGAAGACATGGATGAAAACGGCAAGAAGCAGCGACGTGAAATCGTGTTTGACAAAGATGAAGGCGTGCGGCGCGATACGTCTGCCGAGGGGCTCGCAAAACTCAAACCTGCTTTTCACGTGAAAGGCACGATCACTGCCGGAAACGCGTCGCAAATGTCTGACGGCGCGGCAGCGACGATCGTGATGTCTGACGCGCGTGCACGTGAGCTGGGCGCGAAACCCCTGGCGCGTTTCGTTGCTTACGCGACCGCCGGTTGTCCGCCGGAGGAAATGGGCATCGGACCCGTGTTTGCGATCCCGAAAGTTTTGAAACTCGCAGGACTGTCGCTCGAAGACATCGACGTGATTGAGTTGAACGAAGCGTTTGCCGCGCAGTCGCTGGCGGTGATCAAAACGCTCGGGCTCGATCCGGACAAAGTAAACGTCAACGGTGGCGCGATCGCGTTGGGTCATCCGCTCGGATGCACCGGCGCAAAACTCACGGCGACCATCCTGCGCGAGCTGGAGCGCCGCAACGGAAGATACGGAATGGTGACGATGTGTGTCGGCGGTGGCATGGGCGCCGCTGGAATTTTGGAAAGAATCAATTAGCCGCGGATCTTAAAGGAGACTAAAACGATGTCAGCCGTAGCCGAACAGAAAAAGCTTATTAAAGGTGGAGCGTTCCTGATCGAGGAGCGCACGCCGGAGGAGGTCTTCACTCCCGAAGACTTCACCGAAGAGCATCGCATGATTGCCGATACAACGCGGCAGTTTGTCGACAACGAAGTCACACCGCGCATCGACGAACTCGAAAAGCACGATTGGAAACTCGCGCGCGAACTCGTCGGTAAAGCGGCTGAACTCGGCTTGATCGGCGCAAATATTCCGGAGGATTTCGGCGGGCTTGGTTTGGACCAGACGAGTGGCGCGCTGATCGGCGAAAACATCGGGCGCTCCGCTTCGTTCGCCACCACACTCGGCGCGGAAAGCGGCATCGGCTTGTTGCCGATTGTTTATTTTGCGACTGACGCGGCGAAGCAAAAGTATTTGCCGAAGATCGCAGCGGGTGAATTGATCACTGCGTACGCGTTGACTGAAGCAGGCGCAGGTTCAGACGCGATGGCTGGCAAGGCGACGGCGCGGCTGAGTGAAGACGGCAAAGAATACATTCTGAACGGCGAGAAGATGTGGATCACCAACGGCGGATTTGCCGACATCTTCATCGTCTTCGCGAAGGTCGACAGCGACAAGTTCAGCGCGTTCATCGTCGAGCGCCAGCCTGGACTGACTTCCGGCGCCGAAGAACACAAGATGGGTATCAAAGGCTCGAGCACCACCGCGCTCGTGCTTTCCGACGTGCGCACGCCGGTTGAAAACCTGCTTGGCGAAATCGGCAAGGGCCACAAGATCGCTTTCAACGTGCTGAACATCGGCCGCTTCAAACTCGGCGCCATGTGCATCGGCGGCATGAAGCTGATGGTCCATGAGTCAGTGCGTTACGCAAACGAGCGCCAGCAGTTTGGTAAGTCGATTTCAACGTTTGGCGCGATCAAATCGAAGCTCGCCGAACAGGCGATTCGCACGTGGGTCGGTGAGTCGATGATCTATCGCACGCTCGGAATGATCGAGGCGGGCGTCGGCGCGGTTGACCCGAAAGACATGGACGCGCGGCTGCGCGCGATCGAGGAGTACGCAGCCGAGTGTTCGATCATCAAGGTTGCACTGTCTGAATACTGCGATTTCGTTGCCGACGAGATGGTCCAGATTTACGGCGGCTACGGCTACTCGGCCGACTATCCCGCCGAGCGTGCGTATCGCGACTCGCGCATCAATCGCATTTTCGAAGGCACGAATGAGATCAATCGCATGCTCATTCCGGGCCGCTTGATGAAGAGCGCACTCAGCGGCAACCTCGCGTTGTTACCTGCGGCGCAGGCGTTGATGGATGAAGTGTTGTCGCCGCAGATCGGTGGTTACGACGATGACGACAGCCTACTC
>DASUPZ010000212.1:0-5803 GCA_036280855.1 Pyrinomonadaceae bacterium
GTACAAGCCCCTGTCATCGGAAAATTTCTGGCGTGGATCTCAGCCTATCTCGAATTGAAATTCGTGCACCCGGACGACGAGCGTCTACTGGGGACGGTAGAGCCACAGCATCCGACCATGGGCAGCTACCGTATGATTCCCGCCGACAAGGGCATCGGCCTATGGTTGCGTCACATCGATCAACAGGCCCGGCAGGATTCCTTCTCCTACACTCTAAAAGACAATAGGTCGAATAAGTCCTATAGGACCTATTTTCATTCACGCTAAAACATCATGTCGCAGACAGAATATGACGTCGCCATTATCGGTGGTGGTCCTGGTGGTGCGACCACGGGAACGCTGCTGAAGAAGTATGCTCCGGACCTGAAGGTGTTGATTCTCGAGCGCGAGAAGTTTCCTCGCGACCATATCGGCGAGAGTCAGTTGCCGCCAATCAGCCCGATTCTGAATGAGATGGGCTGCTGGGAAAAAGTCGAGGCCGCAAACTTTCCGATCAAGATCGGCGGCACATTTCGCTGGGGCAAGAGCGCCAACGCGTGGGACATCCAATTTATCCCGTTCTCTGAGTACAAACCTGAAGTTCGCCCCGGTAAGTTTGAAGGCGCGCGAAGGTTTACGGCGTTCCAGGTTACGCGCTCCGTCTACGACACGATCCTGTTGCGACATGCCGAGGAGATGGGATGTGAAGTTCGCGAGCAAACACGCGTGCTCGAAGTGTTACACGAAGGCGATCGGATAACGGGTCTGCAACTCGCAAAGGGCGAAACGGTTAAAGCACGTTACTACGTCGACGCGTCCGGTCACGCCGGAATTCTGCGGCAGACTCTCGGAGTACAAACACACTGTCCCACGCGGCTCAAGAACATGGCCATCTGGGACTACTGGGAAAACGGCGAATGGAAAGTCGACATCGGCGTGGGCGGTACGTTGATTCAGATCATCAGTCTCGGTTTCGGGTGGATCTGGTTTATTCCACTTGGACCAACACGCACCAGTATCGGCCTGGTGTGCCCGCAGACCTATTTCAAGAACTCCGGCAAGACACCGGCAGAGCTCTACTACGAAGCTGTTCGCAGTGAACCCACGATCACTCGTCTTCTCAAAAACGCCACCAGCAGCAATCAGGTCAACATAACAAAAGACTGGTCGTTCATCTCCGAACGCACGGCCGGCAACAATTGGTTTCTGGTAGGTGAGTCTGCGGGCTTTGCGGATCCGATTTTGTCAGCCGGGTTGACGTTGGCCCATATCGGCGGAAAGGAAGCGGCGTACACGTTGCTGGCGTTATTACGAGGCGAACATGAGCCTGACTGGTTGAGGAAGTATTATGATCTCAACCAGCGTCGCCGCATTCGCCAGCACATTCGTTTTGCAGATTTCTTCTACGCTTCCAACGGACAGTTCAAAGATCTTCGCGAACACTGCCGCGAGATCGCGGAAGAAGCCGGGCTCGAACTCACGCCTGACGCTGCCTGGCGCTGGCTGTCGCAGGGCGGGTTCACGAACGAAGTGATCGGACAACCGGCGATGGCCGGGTTCGATCTCGACAGCGCGCGGCAGGTTGCGCAGATGCTGACGCGTGAAGAGTTCACGTGGGAAGCCAGCAACTACAACGTCTTCGAACTGAATCTCGAAGGCGCCGAGCAGGACCAGGTGCCGGCCTACGAAGACGGAAAGATTCACAAGACGAGCTGCTACTTCCGAGGCAACTATCGACTGCCAATCACCGGCATGTACGGTCTGCTGATTCAGATCCTGATGTACGCTTCAGACATCGAGACAATCTTCAACGATCTGATCGCGCTGCTGAAGACGCGTTTCCCACCTTCACAAGCGCGAGTGGCGTTTAGACAGGCGATACAAGTGCTCGAGATCATGGTCGGCGAAGGATGGGTGAAAGCCAGTCTCGATCCAACGAAGCCACGGCTCAATCTTTCAACTCCTTCAGAGGGCCTGACGATCTATTCGAGTGTCGGCGAAGTCCTGTCGATGGACCATGTCGAGGCCGCTCAGAGATAAATCATGTTAATCCTGATAATCATGTCAATCCTGTCAAGCTGATCTGATAATCACTAAGCAATGATCACCACGCAAGCCTGGGTAATCCATCAAAGCGAGAAGAAGAACGGTCGTCCCGTACCCGCGGAACTGCGCCAGGAGATCTTTTCATTTCCCGGTATCGGCAGTGAAGAAGTCCTTGTAGAACCGATTTTCGGTTGCTGGGAAGGGAACATGACCCATGCGTTGAACCGCAGTCCCGTCGATATCTGCGAACAGCGGCGCGAACCGCGAGTAGTGATCGGCAACGCGGGTGTGGTTCGCGTGCTCAAGACCGGCGCCGCGGTGACGACGTTAAGCGAAGGCGATCTGTGTCTCGTCTTCTGCAACGGCGTTTGGGACAAGTACGGCTATCCCAGCAAGATCTTCGGCTACGACGCGCCGGGGAGCGTCGGGTTGCTGGCGAAGCAGACCAAGCTTCACGAGAGACAACTGATTCGCGTCCCGAAAGACTCACGACATTCGCTGGCGCAGTGGGCTGCCTTCTCCTTGCGATACATAACCGCCTGGGCCAACTGGAAAGTCGCTTTCGGATGCCTGAAGGTTCATCAGTTAAACGGCAACGGCGTATCGCCGATCGTGTGGGGTTGGGGCGGCGGCGTCGCGTTCGCCGAAGCTGCTTTAGCGAAATTATGGGGTTGTCGATCGACGTTGATCTCGTCGCAGGAGGAGCGTTTGCGGCTGATCAGCGATGCGGGTATTGACGCTGTTGACCGGCGTCGATTTGGGAATCTCGACTATGCCAGGTGTACGTCCGATCCGAGCTTCAAGGACGCTTACCAGGAAGCGGAATCCGTTTTTCTCGAAACGGTGAAAGAGCGGACGCACGGCGCCGGTGTCTCGATCTTCATCGACTACATCGGCTCGCCTGTTCTTCGCGCCACGCTCAAAGCGCTTGGTCGGCCGGGCGTCATTACCACCGCCGGCTGGAAGCAGGGGATGAATCTCTCCACGTTGCGCGCGATCGAATGCATGAACTGGCACGTACACGTTCACACTCACTACGCGCGCTATTCGGAAGGGCAGGAAGCCGTGGCGTTTGGTGAGCAGAAGGGCTGGGTGCCTCCTGTCGATGACCAGAAATACGATTGGGACCAGATACCGCAACTTGCGCAGGACTATGCCGCGGGAAAGTGCATCAGCTACTTTCCACTCTTCCAAATCAATCAACTCTAAATCGGAAATAAAAGACTTATGACGCCAGAGTATTCTACCTTCACTTTTGTACACGAGGCTGTCCGGCAACAGGGATTGGTCCATCCCCGCCGAACGGCCGTTATCGATCAAAGTGGATGTGCGATCGACTACGCGGAACTGTGCGCGCGTTCCCACGGTCTGGCCCGGCGGTTACAACAACTCGGTATCAAACCCGACGATCGAGTCTGCATCTGGATGGATCGTTCCGTCGATTTCATTGTTTCGATCGTGGGCGTGCTGGAGGCCGGTGCTGCTTATGTTCCCATCGATACTTCGTTTCCGGAAGAGCGCGTTCTCCTGATTCTCGAGAACTCAGGCGCGCGTGTGCTGATCACTGATCTGGAAGCGTGTGAGAAGGTCCGAACGAAACTGACCGTCATCACGCCATCCTGTTCCGAGTTGAATTCGACATCTGAAACAGCTCCGCGACTCGATCCGGAGAACCTTGCTTACGTGATTTATACGTCCGGATCGACTGGTGTGCCGAAGGGCGTCGCGATGAGTCATCGCGGACTGAGCAGGCTGATTCACTGGCAGCTCGACGATGGTCCAAAAGGTCTTACGACGCTGCAATTCACGCCTGTTTGTTTCGACGTCACGCTGCAGGAGGTTTTCTCAACGCTGTGTTCCGGTGGCACCCTGGTTCTGGCAGCGGAAGACTGGCGCCGCAATCCGAAGCTGTTACTGGCCGAGCTCGCTGAGAAAAAGATCGAGAGACTTTTCCTGCCTTACGTTGCGCTTCAACAACTCGCGAAAGCCGCCGGCGCACGGCCACAAACACTTCAACACGTCATAACGGCTGGTGAACAGTTGATCGTGACCGAAGCGATCGCCGCGTTCTTCAACGGCGCGCCGGATTGCCGTTTCGAGAACCAGTATGGTCCAACCGAGGCGCACCTGGTTACGAGTTTCAACCTGCCCGCGAATTCCGTGGCGTGGCCGAAGCTTCCGCCAATTGGTGCTGCGGTAACGGACGTCAATCTTTACATCCTGGATAAAAAACTTGATCGCGTGCCTGCCGGCGCGGCCGGCGAGCTGTACGTCGGGGGAGACGGACTGGCGCGTTGCTATGTGAATGCGCCCGACCTCACGGCCGAACGATTCCTGCCTAATCCGTTCAGCACGATGGAGGGCGCGCGAATGTACAAGACGGGCGACGTCGTCCGTGTTAACGACGACGGATTGCTCGATTTCATCGGGCGCGCGGACCAGCAGGTCAAAGTTCGCGGCTTTCGCGTTGAGCCGGCTGAAGTTGAGCTTGCGATAACGAATCATCCGCTCGTTCAACAGGCTGCGGTGCGGCTTCAAACCGTAGCTGATGACGTGAATGTTCTTGTCGGTTACGTCGTAACCGGCGGCAATTCGTTAACGGCACTCGATCTCTCGGAATATCTCGAAAAGAGTTTGCCCGATTACATGGTTCCTTTGCGGTTTGTTTTTCTCGAATCATTGCCGCTGACAAGCACCGGGAAAGTCGATCAACAGAAGTTGAGTGAGATAAGCCTGGCGCCGGCGGTCGACGACTCGCCGTCGACCGGGATCTCGCGCGTCGAGATGCTGCGTTCGATCTGGGAACGAGTCCTCGGCCACGATGAATTTGAACTGGAAGACGACTTCTTCGAGATCGGTGGCGACTCACTTCTCGCAACCTGGGTCGTAACCGAGATCGGCAACAGCGTCGGCCGCGAGTTTGACCTTTCAATGCTGCTCGAAGACAGCACGATTCCCGGAATCGCGCGAACGCTCGAAGAGTTGGAGTTGAGGCCGGTACAATCACGACAACCTTCTCAGGTCGTGACGCTTCGTCCGAATTCCTCGAAACGATTGCTCTTCCTGGCCCCTCCTCTTGGCGGTGAACCGGTTCCGTATCGAGCGTTGGCGCATTCGATCAAGTCTCCGGTTCGCGTTGTGGGTTTATGCTGGCGACCGGTGGATGTCCACGCGACGTCATTGGAAGAAATGGCGGCGCGTCACGTGCAGCAGATGCGCGCGATCCAGCCGGAAGGACCGTACCTGATCGCCGGGTGGTCCTTTGGCGGCGTTCTCGCTTACGAGATCGCTCAGCAACTCATCGCGAGTGGCGCCACAGTGGAGTTTCTCGGATTGATCGACGCGAACCCGGTTCGCGATTCGATCAGCGGTCGATTGGCAAGTGACGCAAGTCTTCTCGGCAAGTTCACAGAAGCGCTGGCGGAAATCGATCGCAAAATTGCCGCGGGTGAGACATTCGACGGTCTTTCGGCTTTGCAGGCCGATGATTACCTGTACGGGTTGATGGGCAGTTCAATCTCGGAAGGCGTCACCGCCAAACACCTCAGACAAATCATGGAGGTTACTAAAGACAGTCTTGCGGCGGTGGCAAACTATCGTCCTGTTCCTTACACCGGATCGATCGATCTGTTTCAGCCCGAAGACTCTACACCCGAGGTTCAGAAATTACTGCATACGGAGCTGTGTGCGCTAGCGGAAGGGCCGCTGCGGCTGCACCCGGTGCCCGGAGATCATTACAGCATTCTTCGTTCGCCGCTTGTCGAGAACACGGCTCATG
>DASUPZ010000213.1:0-21307 GCA_036280855.1 Pyrinomonadaceae bacterium
GACCACGCGCCGCCCACAGGATCACGTTACTCAAAAAATTCTTCCCGTGTGGACCGAAAATATAACCGGTGCGCACCACGATCGTGCGAGCGTGCTCTTCCTGCGCTTTTCGCTCACCTTCGAGCTTGAATTTCCCGTAAACGCTGATCGGCACAGGCTGGTCGCGTTGCGTATAGAAACCTTCTTTCTTGCCGTCGAAAACGTAGTCCGTGGAGATCGTGATCAAGACTGCGTCTGCCTTGCGACTCGCACGAGCGAGGTTTTCCGGACCAAGCGAATTCACGAGGCGCGCTTTGTCGGCATTATTTTCGCAACCGTCCACGTCGGTCCACGCCGCACAATTGATCACCGCATCCGGTCGCTCGTGCACGATAGTTCTCTCAACTGCATCGCCGTCGGCGATATCGAGTGACTGGTGATCGTAGCTTAAAACCTCATCGCCGCTTGCGGAACAATGTTCGACGAGGGCGCGTCCCACCAACCCCCTCGCTCCCGTTATCAGAACTCTCAATCCGTTGTGACCTCGGTTCCATACTGTGCTTTGTAATACTCGCGATACGCGCCGCTTCTGACTTTCTCGATCCAGCGCCTGTTCTCGCGATACCAGTCGATCGTTTTCCTTAGACCGGATTCCCACGTTTCGCGTGGCCGCCAGCCGAGTTCTGACTCGGCCAACGACGGATCGATCGCGTAGCGCCGGTCGTGTCCGGGACGATCTTTCACAAACTTTATCAAGCTGCGCGGCTTTCCGAGCGCGTCCAGCAAGCCTTCAGCAACCTCGATGTTCCGCCGTTCATTGCGGGCGCCGATGTTGTAGACGCCACCGGAACGGCCCTTTTCGAGGGCTGCGAGAATCGCTCGACAGTGATCTTCGACATAGATCCAGTCGCGCACGTTCCTTCCATCGCCGTAAAGCGGAATCGACTGGTCGCTCAGAGCGTTGGCAATCGCGAGCGGCAGGAATTTCTCGGGAAACTGGCGTGGTCCGTAGTTGTTGCCGCAACGAGTGACGATCGTGTCGAGACCGAAAGTGTGGTGCGCGGCGCGCACGAGATGTTCCGCCGCGGCTTTTGAAGCTGCGTAAGGACTGTTGGGCGCGAACGGCGACTGTTCGGTAAAAAACTCTTCGCTCGTTTCCGGCAGGCTTCCCATCACTTCGTCAGTCGAGATCTGGACGAAACGTTTGACGCCCTTGGCGCGCGCAGCGTCGAGCAAGACCTGTGTGCCGGTGATGTTTGTGCGCAGGAATTCTGCAGCGGAAGTTATGCTGCGGTCCACATGCGATTCAGCGGCGAAGTTGACGACGAAGTCAGCGTTCTCCGGAAGGTTTGCAAGGACCGCTTCGGGGTCGGCGATGTCTGCACAAACGAAACTATGGCGTGCAGGATCGAGGCCTTCGAGATTGTCGGGATTTCCGGCGTACGTGAGAGCGTCGAAGTTTATGACACGGCAGTCGTCTGACTCGTCGAGCAACAGACGAACAAATGCAGATCCGATGAATCCCGCGCCACCTGTAACAAAAAATATTCTTTTAGTCATTGAGATCGAAGCAAATGATTAAGCAATTTCCGCTGATTGACGGGCCATGTCAACAGCAATTTTCGCCAAGAGGACAAAAATATAATCGAAATGCAATTTGACGTTTGGGGCAAAATGGTCTATTACATCCCCCGCTTTTCTCAGCCAGGTCGTGGGACCTCCGCGCTAAAAGCTAGTGGATCGTTATTCTATTGGTCCACTCCACAGAGCTTCTTGCTAACTATCGGCTGGGTAGATCTTCAAGCCTGTAGTATTCCAAGCCTTTCAGGCTAAAGCCGCTGTAGAAATTTCGCAGGCCATTTCCGGCGAAAAGTTCTTCCGTTTTAATTCGGGCAACTGCACCCGAGTCTCGTCTGCATGAGACATCCGAATTAGTCCCCAAGGAGAAACCCTAGAATGACTAATGCTTGGCCCTCTAATCCCGATACCTTTCGCAAACGACCGCGTTATGCACTCCTCGCGGTCTTTGTGGTTGTAGGGGCGCTCCTGGCCCTCCCCCTGTTTATTGGATCGGCGTCTACTCCCACAGCGCCTGTTAATAAAAACACCTTTTCCGAAATCAATAACGCGTCGCCTGTTGTTCCCGGCGTCCTTTCCCCGAGTTTCAACTTTTTAACTCCAACGCCGCAGAGTGGTCCTGTTTCGGTCGAAACATTCGCCGGCGACTGCTCCACTCCCAAAAATGTCTTCAACATTCAGGACCCCGACCTGGTAGTTTGTGCGAAATTTACTGACGCGAAGCCAGGCTGGACCGTTATTTGGTCCAACGGACGCGGCACTGCTGTTCAAACCAGCGGGATCACGGCTGCGAATTCAAGCGCCACGTTCACTCTCTCTCCAAATTCCAACCTTGGTGATTGGAGAGTGATCATTTATGAACCATTTGGCGGTTCGGTACAAGCCGTCGCGACCTTTACCGTCGTCGATGCTGCAAACCCGAAAGCTGACCTGTCGATTTCCACCTCGAGCATCGGACCTGCATCCGCAAACTCACAGGTTATTTTTGCCGTTCAGATGACGAACGGCGGCCCCAGCGATGGGGGCGCGGTCCAACTGACAAACATGGTACCGGCCAATACGACGTTCCTGTCGTTTCAGCAACTAGCCGGCCCGACCTTTAACTGCGTCAATCCAAATGAAGGTGAAACCGGCACGACAGTCTGCAGCATTTCCAGCATGGCACGCGCCGAGACAGCCATCTTCCTGGCGACGTACGTGGTCGGCACAGTCTCAAACGGCGGTGTCATTTCCAATACTGCTTCGGTAGCGACCAGCACCGAAGATCCAAACAACGAGAACAATAGCGCCACCGCTGAGACGATAGTAGTTAACGCACCCTGCCAGCTGACGCAACCGGAAAACATCACGGTTAGTGTTGACGCAGGCCAGGCCGGCGCAGTGGTCACGTACACGAATCCAACCGGAACCGGAGACTGTGGCACGGCGACTACAGGTGAAAGCGGAGAGACCATTCCCGCAATTAGCTGCAGCCCGGCATCAGGTTCGTTTTTTCCGGTCGGCACGACTCCGGTGCTTTGCTTTGCGCAAACCGGCGCCGCGGTAACTTTCCAGGTGACAGTGGATAATCCGGGCGCCCTATCAATCTCGCTCAACGGTGGCAATTCTATAACCGCGGAATGCGGCCAGCGCTTCAGCGACCCCGGCGCTGTCGCTATTGACGGCGGCGGTCAGCCACTTGAAGTTACCGTTAGTTACACCGGCGACTTCAATCCCGATGCTCCAACGATCGGGACTTTCACCGCCACCTACACCGCAACCGAAGGCGAAAACTCAGTCTCGGCGACTCGCACTATCAACGTCACGGACACTGAAGGTCCGGCAATCACGCTCGAGGGCGCCAACCCGTACAGGATTCAGCAGGGATCCTGCTCGCCGTTTGTCGACCCCGGCGCTACGGCGTTTGACACGTGCGCTGGTCCAAAACCAGTAACCACGACTATCTCCGGACCAGGCGGCGCAACTTCCGTCGATCCGAGCATACCCGGCACCTATATCGTCACTTATACTTCTTCCGACGGCTCACGCGAATCGACGGCCACACGGACCGTCATCGTGGGTACGTTCCCCGAAGATGAAGTGGACCAGACAGGCTCGTCAAACGTGCCGCCAACGCTCACGCTCAATGGTGACGATCAGATCACTCTCGAGTGTGGCAATGCGTTCACCGATCCCGGTGCAACGGCAACTGTTTGCGGCAGCCCGGTCACAGTCAACATTTCCGGGACCGTTAATCCAAACGCACCCGGAACCTACACCCTCACGTATTCGGCGTCTGCAAACGGGTTTACAACCGAGCTGACTCGAATTGTGACGGTCGAAGACACGGTGGCCCCGGTCATTACGCTCAATGGTTCAAATCCCATGCAGGTCGGATTCGGCACAGTTTTCACCGATCCGGGTGCAACTGCCTCGGACGGCTGTGCGGGTGATTTGACCTCGGCGATCGTTGTTACCGGTTCAGTTGATACCAACACTGTTGGTTTTTACGCGTTAACATATCAGGTGAGTGATCCTTCGGGGCACAGTGACACCAAGGTTCGGACCGTCGAGGTCTTGCCTTATAACTTCACTGGGTTCTTCTCACCCATCGATAACCCGCCTTTCCTTAACGAAATGAAAGCGGGCCAAGCCGCGCCAGTGAAATTCAGTTTGGGCGGAGACCAGGGGTTGAACATATTTGCGGCGGGCTCACCAGGCTCGGTGCAGATCAACTGCAGCACCAGCGCGCCAATTGCCACCGTCGAAGAGACGGAAACAGCCGGCAGCAGCTCGCTGACTTATGACCCGACCACTGACAGGTATAAGTACGTTTGGAAGACCGAACCTTCATGGAAGAACACATGTCGTCAACTGACGGTCACGTTGCGCGACGGCACGGTCCATGTGGCGAGCTTCAAGTTCAAATAAACAAGGGTGTGCGGCGCGACTCGTACTCCGCGCCGCACGTTCGATTTTCACGAGGCATGGTCAACATAACATTAGCTTTGATGACCAAATACCTTTTTAACTGCGGGGAAATCCGGCTCATCAGTAATGGACCATCAAAGACCGGTCTACTGGCGACCCCCCAAACCCTCAACCTTAAAGGAGACTACAAATGAGCAAGTTCACTATCAAGGTTTTGGCTCTCGCGATTTTCATGTTTGCTTCTGTGTCGATGGCGCAGGCACAGGCCTCCAGAACATGGGTATCCGGCGTGGGCGACGATGTTAACCCCTGTAGCCGCACGGCTCCCTGCAAGACCTGGGCAGGCGCGATTTCGAAGACTGCCGCTTGCGGTGAGATTGATGCACTCGATCCAGGTGGTTTTGGAACGGTGACCATCACCAAGTCGATCACCCTCGATGGCACTGGCACGATGGCTTCCATTCTCGCCTCCCTCACGACCGGCATAACCATTAATGCGGCAGCCACGGATGTGGTTACGATCCGCGGTATTTCGATTAACGGGTTCTGCAACGGTTTACGAGGCATAAATATCCTCTCGGCCAAGACCGTGAACGTCGAGGACTGTGTAATTTTCCGGTTTGCCGGTAACGGTATCCAATCCACCGACGCGAATGGGCTTGCCCTCAACGTCAGAAACACGGTGATCAGAGACAACACCGGCGACGGAATAAACATCCTTGCCGCCGCAGCCGGACCGGCCAGGGTAACCCTGGACAATGTCAGGCTCTCCGGCAACACAAATGGCATGCATGCGAGATCCGGCTCAACGGTTACTGCCATGAATTCCGTTTTCTCGAACAACAGCGCTGCCGGAGTGTTTGCCGACAACACCGTTGCGGCATCATTCGCGGTGGTTCGTGTTCAGAGGAGCCAGATTTCCGGCAACGCTACCGGCGTCCAGGCAGGTAGTGGCGGCGGTGTCGCCGCATCCGTAGTTGAGATCAGCCAGAACCTGATCAACTTCAACACTGGTAACGGCGTCCTCGTCTCGACGGGTGGAACTGTTGAGACGTTCAGCAATAACGACATCCAGGGTAACGGTACCAACAATTGCCCGGGTTGCACGGCGAGTGGACCAGGTCAGTAATTTTGATGTTGCTTAATCAACGAGGCGGCCAGGTTCGATACTGGCCGCCTTACTGTTTGATACGCGAAGGCTGAACTGGCTTTGCCCGAAAAGTCAGTTTCGCGTGTCAATGATCATCATGTAAATCATGTCCATCCTGTAAATCCTGTAAAAAACGCCCAACTCGAAAGGCATGCTTCACAGGATTAACATGATTATCAGGATTGACATGACTTTGACCTGCGATACTGCAAACAATGAAAATTCTCTTTCTGGTGCTCCTTACGGCCGCGTCGTCGTTCCCGCTGCAACAACAATCGAAGCCACTGGATCCGGTTGGGCGTTGGCAGGTGAAGTTCACTCTGCTCGACAGTAGTGAGAAGAATTTGATTTTCAGCGCACTGGAGAAGGGCGAGGGAACGTTTCAGATGCTGGATACCGGACCGGACAACAAGCCTGTGGCCGGCCTTCAGGCAGCGGCATGGTCGTTGACGGATAACAACCTGAGTTTTTCCGGTGAAGTTGAGTTGCCGGTCGGTACTTGCTGCCGGCAGGCCGGCACGTTGATATTCAAGAGTAAACTGAATTCAGCAAACGCGACTTCCGGACGAATAATTTTCGTCACGAATATCGAAGAAGACGAGAGTCCGTATAAATATCATTCGACGGTCGGAACGTTTACGGCGTCCCGTTTGAAGTAATTGCCGCCGGGTAGTAGCGATCAGTGATCGTTTTGAGCGAGTAGTACGCCCCAACTGCGCAATAGACCAGCAGCCCCGCGATCAGGAGATTTGAAACAACTCTTCGCACCCGCAAGCGAGGTAACACGCGCGGCGCGTAGTGAAGCGCCATCACAAAGCCTGACAGCGTGTAGGGAAACCAGTGACGGCCCTGTGCAAAAAACGAGTTACCACTCAACGCGTAGAGCAGGACCATGAAGATCGAGAAAAGAAAGTAGCTGGTCAATAGCGGATTTGAACACGCTATGCGCAGCGATTGCCGCCACCGTTTACGCCATGCGAGTCTGATCAATCTCACGCTTACCTGAACGAGACGAAAGAAAACCATCAGCAACGTCAACAGAGTCAACCACGCCAGGAGCCGGTGTACACGAGTCTGAAAATCCGGCGACCAGATGACCAGGGGCGCATCCATCCATCCAAACGTTCCCCACCATGACACCCATGCTGGTCCACCTCGATAGTAATCCATCAGTGCGCTTTTGATTCCTGCCGGCAAACTCACACTGGCCGAACGCAGGTTTCCACCCGTAATCTGATCGCCGCCCCAAACAACCCAGAGCTGAATCGAAAACAATAAGATTGACGGCAGGAGCAACAACGGTAACTGTCTCATCAACGCCCGGAGCGGCCGCCGTTGAAAGATGTGTTCAGTTATCACGGTCGCGAACACGGCAAGGGCTGTAAAAAGAAAGATGTGATACTTCGTTACAAGCAGCGCGCCCAGAGCAAACCCGAGCACGACAGACAATCTGAATTGATTTGATTCTCGGCGTCTAAACAGCAGTGCACAGTATGAACACAGCAGCACGAGAAACATTGTGAGGTTGTCAGGTTGGACCGACGAAGACACGAAAGTCGTAAGCGGAAAGAATGCAAGTATCGCGCTGAGCATCAAAGCGCGCCATGTTCGCACTCGCAACTCGAGCAGGATCTTGTAGGTCAGAATCAAACTTGCCGCGAGCAAAACGACTGACAGCAATCTCGCGCCCACGAAAAGGAACGCTGGGCCACTGCCGAAAAGACCTAATACCTTCTGACAAACAGCAACCACGGCGTAATACAAAAACGGATAGGCCGTGATCATCCACGGATTGTCCTGCGGCCGCAGATCCGGAAGTTGCGCCGGACTCTGCGGCGCACCGACGTCGAGCCTTTGGAAGTACGCCAGTGATCCGTAATCAGCAGGCACCTTTTGTTCGTAGTGAAATCGAATACGGTGAAACTCGGCCGCATCGATTAAATAGAGCGTGTATTGATGCGAGAGCCAGTCGTACGGTGTGCTCTCAGGGCCCTCGTAATCCTCACGGCCTCCGAATCGCGGATGAACATTCCATTCAGAAGGCGGCGTGCGAACGTTGAGCAAACGGCCGGCGCTGTAAATGCTGAACGCGTAATCAATGTGCGAACTCTCGTCGGGGTTCTGAAGCAGTGGAACCCGAAACACCCAGACAACCGAAAGCACACTGGAAGACAAAACGATCGCGGCCAGGACACATTCGGCCCAGCGTCGCTTCACTGCTGAAAAAATCGATTTGCGCTCCTCACCGGTCATGGTTTGTTTCGACGTGCCACTAACAGCAGCGATCCGCCCGCCGGAAACGACAAACCAGACCGGATTGCTGTTCGCTCTGCATCGAGAATCTTCTCAAGCGCTCGGTTGAGTGTTGGGCTTATGTTGTACTCGGCTGATGGATCCACGGGTTTACCGCGCTGTTTCAGTCTCGACGCAACCAGCAGCGGCAAAAGTAGAGAAACGAATGACGTAACCCGAAGAACGGAGAACCCCGCTCGCTGGACCTTCTCCCTCAGCTCGCGCGTCTCGTAACGCCGGACGTGACGCGCGAACTCGTCAACAGGGCTCCAGAGAAAGCGATGATGCGGAACCGTGATCAGAATTCCGCCTCCATTCCGAGTTGCCTTGTGCATCTGCGCCAACACTTCCTCATCCTCTTTCACGTGTTCCAGCACGTCAAAGGCGCCAATCAGATCAAACTCGTCTCGAAAAGGAATGCGCCTGGCGTCCATCTGAAAGAGCTCGGCGGCGGGCACACGCGTCGCGGCGAATGCGAGCCCTTCGCTGAACACTTCGCTTCCCGACAACGCCAGATTTGGAAACGCCTCTTTTATGCCCGAGAGGACAAACCCGGTGCCGCAACCGATCTCGAGAAAGTTTTGTGCTTTCGGAAAGTATCGACGGAGGGCCCAGACAACGAGGCGGTTTCGCGATCGAAACCAGAAATTCCCTGCTTCCTGATCTGCAAGTCGCGCGAAGTAATCAGCTTCGAAGCCTTCACTCTCGCGCGCGAGGTCGGGCGCAAAAGCTATGTGATTGTCGATCACGGCTGGTTCGTGCAGGCAGTGAGGGCAGCGCCACTTCGAACCTGCAAATGTCTGATCACAACTGAAACAGAACTTCATGTTGCAGGATTCACAAGTGTAATCTTGTCGACGACGATCTCCTGTTCCTCCTGTGACAGGTCGTTATAAAACGGAAGCCGCACGAGGCGATCGCTGATACTCTCCGTCACCGGACAGTCGCCCGCCCTACCTCCGAATTCGCGGCCCATAGTTGAAAGATGCAGCGGCTGGTAGTGAAAGACGCAATTAATCCCGTGTTCGCCGACATGACTGATCAACTGCTGCCGTTTTTGCAGTGAAGGCAAAACGAGGTAGTACATGTGATAAGGATGTTCACAATACGACGGCACGGACGGTAGCTTCACTCCCGCATCCTCAGCCCAACCTCGCAAACTCCTGTCGTAGTAATCCCAAATGCGTTGCCGTTTCGACTGAATAGTTTCACGAGCCTCCATCTGCGCATACAGAAATGCTGCGAGAATGTCAGACGGCAAATAACTCGACCCGACGTCGACCCACGTGTACTTATCAACCTGCCCGCGGAAGAAGCGACTTCGATCAGTTCCCTTTTCACGAATGATTTCGGCCCGCTCGATGTATTGCGGATCGTTAATCAAAAGCGCGCCGCCCTCGCCACACGTGAAGTTCTTCGTCTCATGAAAACTCTGAGTCGCGAATGCGCCGAGTGTTCCGAGGTATTTGCCTTTGTACTTCCCAAACAATCCATGAGCGTTGTCTTCAACTACGGCGATGCCGTGCTTTGCAGCAAGCTCCAGAATCGAATCCATTTCACACGCCACGCCCGCGTAGTGGACCACGAGGATCGCCCGCGTCCGAGGCGTGATGAGTCGTTCCAACTGAGTTTCGTCGAGATTCAGCGTGTCTGGTCTGATATCTATAAAGACCGGGCGCGCACCACGAAGCACAAAAGCATTGATCGACGATACAAAGGTGAACGAGGGAACGATGACTTCGTCGCCGGGTTTAATCTGCAGAAGCAACGCCGCCATTTCGAGTGCATGCGTGCACGAAGTGGTGAGCAAAGCTTTCCTGGTGCCGAGTTCCTTTTCCAGAAACGCGTGACACTTTTTCGTAAACGCACCATCACCCGAAACGTGCCATGATGCGATCGCTTCCTGAATGAACTCAAATTCTTTCCCGGAAAAAAATGGTCGGTTGAAAGGAATATGCAACGGCCTAACCCCGGCTGCCGACGATGATCCCGGCAATGATGAGTAGAACGCCCAGTATCTTAGCCGTCGTGAGCGGTTCGTGAAAGAGGAGCGCGCTCAAAATCAACACCAGCACGAAGGCCAAACTCATAAACGGATATGCGTAGCTCAAATCGAACTTGGTCATCGCGGCCAGCCAACAAACCAGGGCACAAAAACCCGCGAGCATACCGCTCAGGATCCACGGATTGAAGATCAAGCTGAGGAAGAAAGGAATTCTTTCTGAGAAGCTAACGGGAAGAGCGCCTGCTTTCCCGACCTGCCACTTGACGATTATCTGGCCATAAACGGTGAATAAAATGCTGCCGAAGACGTAAGCGAATCCGGCGATGCCTTCAGTAGTGTTCAATCAGCCTTGTCCTTTACGATAGAGGCGTTCACTTTCGGGACGATAATACTCGTCGAGACTGGTGACTACGCGAGTATACCAACCAAGCAACTGTTGCGTGCGTGGCGGCTGGGCCAACACCACTTCGTCGCCCAGCGCGCGCACGTAATCTATCTGCTGCTTGATATAAGAACGCGTGAATTGATGGTTGATTGCCAATCGATCGTGACCGGAAGTGTTGGCGCCGGCGGCATGCCACAAAGTCGAATCGAAGACAACCATCGAGCCTGCCGGACATTCAACTGCAACTGCATTTGCTTTCAGATATTCGACCGTGGGCGGTGTCGTCATTTGATGTGTGCCCGGAACGACGAACGTCGCACCTGTCCGTGTCGAGAACTCATCGATCGCAAACATGATATTGATTGAACCAACGTAGCCATTCAGCACGCGTGGAAAATCCTGGTGGAAAGTGGTCTGAAATATCAGCGGCGTTTCCCCGGGCGGGTGCGACGGCAGTATGAAACCGTTTTGCAGGTGCATGATCGCCGTGTTTGAAATGCTGCCGTCGACGATGGCGAGCAGTTCCGGGATTTCCAGGAAGCGGAAGAAATGCGGATCGTATTTCATCATCAGGCGCAGCACGCCTGACTCTCCCGCACGGCTCAGCCTTTCCTGCCCCACGTCGCGGCAGATCGCTTCCTGCGCACGATACATTGCCTCGCGAGTTGTTTGGATGAACGACTCACTCAGCACTGACTCGACTATTGCGTAACCCGCGGTGCTGACTTGTTCGAGTATGCAGTTCACGTGTTGAGAGGCGCTTGTACTGTGCCTATCGCTAGTCCGATGCCGGTTCTACCGTAACCATTTCCATTGTAGAGCATGTAATAGTCACCCTCGTGCTTGAGCACGTAGGGGTATGCGAGCATTTCCGAATCCCAGCCGGACGGAGACACGTCGATACCGCTTTCTTCGTCCTTTCGCGTCCACGCGAGACCGTCAGCCGATTCCGCATAGCCAATGCGATAACTGTTCCCGCGCGATGCATACCACATTCTGTAAAAGTCTCCGTCTTTGATTACACACGGCCGCGAGATCGCATACTCATCCGCGGAACGGTAATCAATGCAAACCAGGCCCTCACGCGTCCAGCGAATCCCGTCATCCGACTCGGCATACTTGATGTGATAGCGATGCTCGGGCTTGCCTTCTTTCATCTCCCAGCTGGTACCTGAAACGTACCACATCCGCCAGCGTCCATCCTCGACAAGCACACATGGCGACGCGGTGAGATACGGATCCACCGAGTTTCTTTCCAGCACAGGCGACGGCGACACGCGGTTATAAGTCTCTCCTCCGTCTTCGCTGATTGCGAGACCGACAAAGAAGTAGAAAGGAACTGAAACGCCCAGGCTCCAACCCGAGTAGTAGTGATACTTTTTGTCGTTGTAGTTAACGATCCAGGAAGTGGTTATGCCGCTATCGTCGAAAGCGCCGAGTGGTCCAAGCGCGAGGACGGGACGCTCCGACACGCGCCTTACTGTTTCAAACGCCGCATCAGTTTCAAAGAACCCGACCTGCGCGCGGCCAGCCGGATCTCGGCTGCTGAAATAAACTCGATAGCCGTCCTCGATTCGATCGACGACGGGAAGCGCCGCATGACTGTTGAGCCAACCGGAATTCTCGTGTGGTGCAAAAAGCAGGCCCTTCTTAATCCAGCGCTGAGCTTCGTTCATCGCCGCAACTATAGCTCAATCTCGTCGCTTGTTTTCTTTGAAAGCTCGGCTCGCGGCGGCAGGTAAACGCCTTTAGGGACCGTGTCTTTCATGATCACCGCGCCCGCGCCGATCAAAGTTTCCGGCGCGATGGTGATCGAGTTGCGTAAAGTGGCGTTGACGCCAATGAAACAGTTGTTTCCGATCCGCACATATCCCGATACCACGATATGCGACGCAAGAAAACAATGATCTTCGATCGTTGCATCATGGCCGATGTGGTTACCGCTCCAGAGTGTAACGTTGTTGCCAATCCTGACGAACGGCTGAATCGTGTTGTCTTCGAGGATGAAACAGTTGTCGCCCACGGGATGATCAGTGAGAAATGAGCAACGGCTGCTGATATAGCTTACCAGCTCGTACCCTTTCTCTTTCGCTGCGTGGTACTTCTCCTCCCGGAGCCTGTTCATGCGCGCATAGCTTAACGCGACAAACATCTTGCACTCGTCCGGCGGGTAGCTGTCCGTGACTTCTTCGAACGAAACGAGCGGAAGATCGAGAAAGGTTTCACCTTGCCGGTATTTCTGATCGACAGTGAAAGCAATCACCTGATGTTCGCTGTCGCGGGTGAAGTAGTAGTGGGCCAATCTCGCGATATCGCCGGCGCCAAAAATTATCAGCTTCGCCATAAACTTATGCTTTGCACGAAAGTTGTTTGGTTAAGAGCTTAAGACGCAAAGTGCTCCGAAGGAGCACAATGTTTATAGCCCTAAACATCCAATCGCCCGGCGCTCCAGCGGAGCGCCAAACTGGCTTTACACGAAAAGTCACTTTAGATCCTCGCTGCGGGCTTCGCCCAAGCATTTCCGGGCCAAAGGCCCGAACCAGGGGCACAGCCCCTATAAAAATTTAGTAGTCTGACGGCAGGGCAAAGCCCTGCCTCACATCCGGCGGCATAGCCGCAACCAGACAGGTCAAAGCCACTTTCGTGCAAAGCTCCCATAAACCATAAACCCATAAACTCATAAATTTATGCTTTACGGACCAGGATCGTGAATTCGTACAGTTGATAATCGTGCAATAACGCCACGAACCTCGAGTATCTGGTCTTGCAATGATCGAAAAAGAAAAGCGGATCGGCGTAGTAAAGATCCCCGCGCATAAACTCCGCGTCGGAATACTTTGTGAGCGCGTTGAAAGCAAAACCAATCTTGCTTAACGAATTCATTGTATCGAGCACGCCCAGCAGGTAGTTTTTCCAATCTTCCTCAACTGTATTCAACTTAACGTTGAAGATCCCGCTTGCGAGTGTGTAATCAGCCTCAGGCAACTCGCCTTTGTCGCAGACGAAATCGAGGTCGGGGTTCAATTCCTTCGCACTCGCCGTCATTTCAGTTGAGATATCAAAACCCGTGTAGCGAAACTCATATCCGCTCCGCTTGAGGTAATCGGCAAGCGCTCCATAACCGCAGCCAAAGTCGTTGACTGTAAACGCCCGATCGTGATCGATCAACTTCAACAGTTGTGCGAAACGCAACTGCTGCGACTCCTGCGAGTTCCAGTCGACGCCGCGCGCAGTTGGGCCATGCGTGCGAATCTTCTCGCTGTAATACTCCTTCACCTGCGAAAGAATGCTGTCGGAGCTCATCGCTCAGTCGTTCTCCATGCCGTAAGTTTGCTTTACGATCGTGTACGGCCTTTGCTTCACCTCGATAAATATCTTCGACAGGTAAATCCCGATTACTCCTAAACAAAAAATCGTTAGTCCCCCAAGCAGCCAGATCGAAACTATGAGCGACGCCCAGCCTTCCAGCAACGTCCCAAACAAAAGCTTCCGGAGAATGAGATCGATCGCGGCTATCGAGGACACAAAAAGTATGAGGCAGCCCAGATAAAAAATCAGCACCAGCGGCTTGTTGCTGAACGACGTGATCGCGTTGACCAGGTGCGACACCTTACGTCCAAAGCCGTACGCGCTCTTCCCCTTGTGATGCTTTGTGACCTCGAGCGGCACCTGTCGAAAACCTGTCAAAGCCACAATCCCGACATCACAAACTCACGCTCCTGATGCCCCGTGAGCGCAACGACATACGCGCGCGTCATCAATCTCGCGGTAATGTGATTCCTCGGAATCGGATGGGTGGAAAACAGGTTGAAGACCTTGAAATAAAGACTGCCGCTCACGCGTTCGAATAGTTTTCCTTTGCGACGCTCCTGGACACCGAAGACCACATCGGCGCCTGTGCGTTTCAACTCCTGGTAAAACTTCTGTAGCAGCTCGGGCTCTTCTTCGAGATCGCTGTCGAGTAGAAATACGAGTTCGCCCCGGGAATGGAACAGGCCTGTCATCATCGCCTTGTGATGACCGAAGTTTCTGGAAAGATCTACGATCCTGACGCGCGCGTCTCTCCGGCGCAGCGCGAGCGCGACATCAAGTGAGTTATCAGGTGAACCGTCGTTGACGAGTACGATTTCGAAATCGTCTGCGATCCGGCCGGCCACATCACAAACTCTCCCGTGAAACTCCTCGAGATAAGGCGCGGAGTTATACAAAGTCGTGACTATCGACAGCATCATCTCGAAAAACTCTTCATGTATTTGGCAGCGTCAGGGCCTTCATTGAAAATGAGGTCGATAATGCTGACCCGGTGCTCGAATGGCGGATGCAACTGCGTGTATTCGGGGTAAGAAGAATAGTCCATGTATTCTAAAGCGATGTTCTCCCGGGCAAACAATGCCGGGTCAAGATAGTCGCGGGCCGCTGGTCCGGAGATGTACGTGGTTGCGCCCGCCTGTTTGCAAATACTCACGAGCCGCTCGGTCTTGCCCTCAACCGAGTTGTAATCTTCGGACCATGATATGGTCGTCTCGATCCCGAGTATTTTGCAGATCGCCGTCAGGAAAAGATAGTTGACTCGCGAGAGGAGTTCTTCCTCCAAACCGAGATATAGATCCTCAAACAACTCGCGATAAAGATCAAAGTAGCGCGCTTTCGCATAAGTATGGACGATCGACTCCCAGTGTTTTCTAGCCCATCGCGGATCGCTGATCTTCGTGTGCTTTATCTTTTGAAAGAAGTTGCCCTTCACCGCTACAGGGATGGTCAACCACTTCAGACCGGCAGGTGTTTTGATGAGGTTGCGATTGCGCCAGTCTCTTTTGGTGTACTGCATGTCGTCGAAGAGGATAAACTCGTCGACGAGGTTTATCAGGTCAAAGTAGCCCTTCCAGGGAATGTAGTTCGATTGAACAATCGCCACTTGCTTTGTTGGCAGCGTGATCAAAGGCCATCCATCTTGACGGAACGAAATGTGTGCGGCTAGACTCGAAAATCTTAACTTATCAGTGCTTTTCCTGTAAATTCCGACCAACCTGTAAATGAAACCAATTGTTCGAGTCGACAGCGTTAGCAAACGATATCGCATCGGTTCGGGCGCTGCAGCTTATCAAACCTTAAGAGAGTCGTTGACTTCTCTCGTTCAAAAACCTTTTCGACGCAACTCGAAACCTAAATATGAAACCCTCTGGGCGCTCAAAGAAGTCAGTTTTGAGATCGCGCCGGGTGAAGTGGTCGGAATCATCGGCCGCAACGGCGCGGGCAAGTCTACTCTACTCAAACTGCTTTCGCGCATCACTGAACCGACGTACGGGCGTGTTGAGCTATTTGGACGAGTCGGAAGTTTGCTGGAAGTCGGCACTGGCTTCCACCCGGAGCTGACGGCTCGAGAGAACATTTACCTCAACGGCGCCATTCTCGGGATGCGTCGTGTTGAGATCAAAAGAAAGTTTGATGAGATTGTTGCTTTCTCGGAAGTGGAAAAGTTTATTGACACTCCGGTGAAGCATTTCTCCTCCGGCATGTACGTCAGACTCGCCTTTGCGGTAGCAGCGCATCTCGAACCTGAGATTTTGATCGTGGATGAAGTGCTGTCGGTCGGTGACGCACCCTTTCAGAAGAAGTGTCTCGGGAAGATGGGCGATGTAGCGCGCGGGGGACGAACAGTGTTGTTCGTGAGTCATAATCTCGGAGCAGTCACACAACTTTGCAGTCGTGGGATTATTCTCAAGCAGGGCGAGAAGGTGTTTGACGGTACAGCGTCGGCGGCGGTTTTCGCTTACGTGGAGGACATGCGAACCGCTTCGAGCACAGTCACGTTTGCGGATGACCCAAACAAAGACATGCAGATTCTTGCGATGTCGGTCGTCTCGGCTGATGGTGAACTGATCGGCTCGCAACCTCACACGCAACCATTTTCCATTCTGATCAAGTATCGTGTTACGAATTGGACGGCGGGAGCGCACGTTTGTCTGGACGTGTTCACTGAGAACGGCATGCGGCTGCTGTGGGCCACTGACGTGGAGACCGTCGACGATCTCTCAGTGGAAAGACAGGCGGGACTTTACACCGCACAGATCACTATTCCCGGGATGGTTTTGACTCCCGGCTACTACTACTTCACCAGCGGCATCTACGCGCCCGGGAGAGCACAACCCTTCGATCACAGGGAGAACGCAGTCAGCATTGAGATACTCGACGGCGGATCTTTGCTTGCGAACTTCGGCATTAAAGCGCATGCAGCCACGATGATCCCGCTACGATGGGAGACGACATTAGGTGATCAGGGAGTTTGACAGGATAACAGGATTATCATGATAAAGATGGAAGCGCCTCTCGTCGTCATTCAGCCAAGCAAAAGATGGAGCCTGCTTAGTTTCAAAGACATCTGGGCTTATCGTGAACTGCTCTTTTTCCTCACGTGGCGCGACGTAAAGGTGCGCTACAAGCAGACGGCGCTCGGCGCCGCGTGGGCCATCCTCCAGCCCCTCTTCATGATGATCATCTTTACGATCTTCTTCGGCAGGCTCGCCGCTGTCGATTCCGCGGGGATTCCGTATCCGCTGTTTGCACTCGCCGGACTTGTTCCGTGGACTTTCTTTGCAAACGCGATCACTGCCAGTGGCAACAGTCTCGTCGGCAGCGCAAACCTGATCACAAAAGTTTACTTCCCTCGTTTGATCGTTCCGGCAGCAGCGATGCTCGCGGGTTTAGTCGACTTCGTCCTCGCGTTCGCGCTGCTCTGCCTGATGATGATCTACTACCGCGTTTCCCTGACTTCACAGGTGCTGTTTCTACCGGTGCTCGTTCTCATGACCGCACTCTTCGGACTCGGCGTCGGGACGTGGATGTCAGCGCTCAACGTGAAATATCGTGACGTGCGGTTTGCCCTTCCGTTTCTCATACAGTTGTGGCTGTTTGTTTCGTCGGTCATTCTCCCGTCGTCTTCAGTTCCGGAAAAGTGGCGTTGGATACTGCTGCTGAATCCAATGTCGGCAATCATCGAAGGTTATCGATCCGCCCTCTTTGGACTTCCTTTTGACTGGTCCGCCCTCGGGCTTGCTGCCATCTTAACCATCGCGGTGCTGTTCTACGCGATCTATTCGTTTGGACGCGTGGAACGCAGCTTCGCCGACATCATCTAGCGACGTTTTAGCGTGCGCAGCATGCGACCAATCAAATCGGGATTTAAGATCCGTATCATCCGTGGCTGAAATAAAAACTATGAACAATATCCCGCTCGTTGGACTTTTCGATCAATACCAAACCATCCAGCCCGAAATCGACGCCGCCATCAAAAACATCATCACCTCGAGCGCCTTCGTCGGCGGCGAAGAGGTGCAGCTATTCGAACGCGAGTTTGCAGCATTTTGCGACGCGAAAGCATGCGTCGGCGTCGGCAACGGCACTGACGCTCTCTACCTGACCCTGCGCGCGCTTGGGATTGGCCCAGGCGACGAAGTCATCACCGTCGCACACACGTTCATCGCCACTTCCGAAGCGATCTCGTCGACGGGTGCGACGCCCATCTTCATCGACGTCAAAGACGATACGATGCTGATGGATCCCGCGTTGATCGAAGCTGCCATCACTTCAAAGACGAAAGCCATCGTTCCAGTCCATCTTTACGGCCAATCGTGCGACATGGACGCGATCATGGACATCGCCCGCAAGCACGGATTGAGAGTCGTCGAAGACGCTGCGCAGGCGCATGGCGGACGCTGGCGTGGGCAGCGCGTCGGTTCGATGGGCGATGCGGCAACGTTCAGTTTTTACCCGGGGAAGAACCTCGGCGCATTTGGAGACGCGGGCGCAGTTGTCAGCCAGGACGAAGCATTGATCGAGCAGATCCGGATGATCGCGAATCACGGCAGGCTCGATAAGTACACACACAAGATGGAAGGCGTGAACAGTCGCCTTGACGGCCTGCAGGCCGCGATCCTGCGCGTCAAGCTTCGGTATCTTGACGAGTGGAACAGCAGGCGACGCCAGATCGCTCACGCTTACATGGAGCAGTTGGCGCCATTAGGTATGAGCTTGCCAATCGTCGATGAACGCGCGGAAGCAGTGTTTCATCTCTTTGTGGTGCGGGTTGCCGACCGTGAGCGATTGCAGTCGCTCTTGAAAGAAGAAGGGATTGCGACAGGTGTGCACTATCCGGTACCGCTGCATTTGCAACCTGCTTACGAACACCGGAGATCGTCCTTTGATCTACCCGCAACTGAGCGCGCAGCGCGCGAAGTCGTGAGCCTGCCGATGTACCCCGAACTGAGACAGGAACAGATCGAAGCGGTGTGCAACGCCGTATCCGCGGCTCGCTTTTAAACTATGCACTATCACTTAATCGGAATTTGCGGGACGGCGATGGCTTCCCTCGCGGGAATGCTTCAGGCGCGTGGGCATCACGTGACCGGATCAGATCTGAACGTCTATCCGCCGATGTCCACGATGCTCGAAGATCTCGGCATCAAAGTCTCACACGGCTACAAGCGCGAACATTTAACACCATCGCCTGACTGCGTGATCGTCGGCAACGCGATCCCGCGCGGGAATCCGGAAGTGGAAGAAACGCTTCGACGCAAGCTCCTCTATCGATCGCAAGCAGAAGTTGTAAAAGAAGAGTTCATTCGCGGGCGCCACTCGCTCGCCGTCGCAGGAACGCATGGAAAAACTACAACCACGAGCATTGCCGCGTGGGTAATGGATCAGGGCGGGCTCGATCCAACATTCCTGATCGGCGGCGTCGCACAAAACTTCGGCGTGAGTTTTCGCGTGACCAACAGCGATTACTTCATTATCGAAGCCGACGAGTATGACACTGCTTACTTCGACAAGGGTCCGAAGTTCATGCATTACCTGCCTGAGCTCGCCATCGTAAACAACATCGAATTCGATCACGCGGACATCTACAAGGATCTCGATGCAGTGAAGCTCGCTTTTCGTCGGTTCATGAACCTCGTTCCGGAAAATGGAAGACTGATCGCAGGCTGGGACAGTCCAAACGTCAGAGCAGTTGTTGAATCGTTTGGCGAAAAGCTTTTCACGCACGTTGAAACGTTCGGCACCGATCAAAGCGCGAAGTGGCAAGTGCGCAATGCTGACTTCACTGGCCGTCTGTCACGTTTTGAAGTCTTTTGCGAAAACCAGCCGTGGGGCGAATTTGAGACACCGTTGCTCGGCGAGTTTAATCTCCTGAACTGTCTGGCGGTGATCGTCGCGGCAGATGCGTGGGGCATTACTAAAGACAAGATTGCGACCGCACTCGCGAGTTTTCAAAACGTCAAACGACGTGCTGAAGTGCGCGGTGAAGAACGCGGCGTCACGGTCATCGACGATTTCGCACATCACCCAACCGCGGTCCGCGAAACGTTAAAAGCCTTGCGGGCGCGTTATAAAGATCGCCGTTTGATCGCCGTCTTCGAACCCCGGTCGTGGTCGTCGCGCCTGGCAGTTTTCCAGGACGACTACGCCCACGCATTCGCGGCTGCGGACTATGTGTTGATTGCGAGTGTCTTTGACAGCCAGAAGGTCACAGAAAAGGGACGCGCTCTTGATACCAACGAATTGATTGATGCGATTTCGAAACAGGGTAAACCCGCTTTCGCCCTGCCCGGTGCAGACGAGATCGTTTCGCACATACTTCCCAAACTTCGCGCGGGAGACGTGGTTGCCATTATGTCGAATGGCGGCTTCGGAGGCATTCACGAAAAGATCCTGAGCGCCCTCCAATAACATAGTATGTCTGTTCGTTCGCGCACACTTTAACGAACTATTCGTAACGGTCTCGCAGGATTAGTCGGTTACAAGTCGAATCCCGACTAACCAACGCAGGAGACCCCCGCAGTGAAACATTTTTCAATATTCGAGCAGGCACTTAAAGCATCGGGGATCGAACGCATCGAGAACATCGGCGAGATCGCGAGCCTCGCACGTCGTGATTTTGTCGAACGAGAAAGCTTTATCTGCCACACGACCACGGCTTCAGTCGAGTATGCCTCGCTGATGATCGAAAACGCGGTTCTGCTGCGCACGAACCGTGCCGGACGAGTTTATGCCGGTGTCGAGAAGCTCTCGGCGCTTCAGCCGATCATCGATCGTTACATGCGTATGGCTGATGTTTCCGAGTCAGTCTATCTGTTCGGGCAGGACGACTGGCGACCGCCGCGACATCCAAACATCCGGTTGATCACGTTGAAAGAGGATTTTCGGCTCGCGCGTGAATGGTTTGTGATCGCGCATTCGAAGTCGTTGAATTGTGCAATTGTGGCGTTCGATGAAGTGGGTGTGGAAACAACTCCGGAACAGATCAGGTACTGGGCGTTAAAGACGAGTAATCCTGCTCTGGTTGGCAGTCTTGCAAACGCAGTTGAGGGCGTGATCGACTGGTGCCTCGCCGCTTGAGTTTCACGCGAAATATTTGCCACAGATGAACGCAGATTTACGCGAATTTTCTATCTGCGTGAATCGCGTTAATCCGTGGCGAAACTAACTGGTTTCTCAACCAGCAGCGGCGCCTTCGCATCGTCTTTTCCAGACGGCATGTCCGGGGCCTCGACCTTCGCCGTCAACACACGTCGAACTTTCTTCGGCAACAGTCGTGCGGCGATCAACGCAGTCGCTCCCACTAACTCGACAACATCTCCGCCACCGCGCCAGTGCTCTCTAACTACACGCGGATCGGCAACAGTCATCAATCGCAACAACGTCAACGCAACCAGGTAAGCATCGTCAACCTGGCCCACAAATGGCAGCATGTCGGGAATAAAATCGAGCGGCATGAGCGCGTAAACAATCGCGCCCGCCACGAGCAATCGCTCCTTCGCCGGGACGCGCGAGTCGACCATCAAACGCGTACACAGCAAGAGCAAATTGGGGATGACGAGCAGAAGATTCGTCATCCGGCTTCGCAGGTTCAGGTCCGACATGCGTCCTCCTATGCAGATCCGCGCCAAAGAGTGTAATCTGTCGCAACACTATCATATATGGACATTCTCGATCGAATTCGACAACGCGCCGC
>DASUPZ010000214.1:0-20804 GCA_036280855.1 Pyrinomonadaceae bacterium
GTGACAATTGCCCGCTTGTGCGTACCGCGACCGATTTCGCCGCCCGGATCTGAGGCGCTGATTTCGAATATGTAGAGTTTACCTTCGCGACCGGTGTAACGCGCGGTGGCGGTGACTTTTGCGCCCGGTGGTGTGGGTGCGATGTGAGTTATATCGACTGTGACGCCCACCGACAACTCGCCGGGCTGACACAGCGGTTTGAGCACGCGCGAAGCTGCGACCTCCATGAGGGCAACCATACGCGCAGTGGCAAAGACGTCGGGAAACGCGTCGCCTGTTTGGGACGAGATCGAGCTGGCGAGATCCTGTGGTCCAACGATGAGTTCGGCAGTGCCGGTGGCGTTTATTTCGAGTTCGGTTTCGTTAGGCATCGTGTTCATCTTGTACATCCTGTAATCCTGTAAAACAAGTTGACAGGATTACAAGATGATCAGGATGAGACGGATTCAGAAGCAACCGACGGTTCGGATAGCGCAACACGCGGGCGGCGGGAGCGGAAGAACGAGAAACGATCCAGAACCTTCTCCTGAAACTCCTCAAGATAGAGATAGATCACCGGCGTGATGTAAAGGGTGATGAACTGCGAAACGATCAAACCACCAACCACCACCAACCCGAGCGGCCGTCGTGATGATCCATCGGCGCCATAACCCAACGCGATCGGCACCGCGCCAAACACCGCAGCCAGCGTCGTCATCAGAATCGGTCTGAAGCGGTCCATGCTCGCGTCGTGAATCGCCTTGTCAGCAGCCTCACCCTGCTCGACGCGATGCCGCGCAAAGTCGACAATCATGATTCCGTTCTTCTTCACGATGCCCATCAACATGAACATGCCGACGAACGCATACAGCGACGCCTCTGCGCCAAACACGATCAGCGTCAGCAAACCACCGACGAGCGCGGTCGGAAGTGTTGAAAGCACCGTCAGCGGGTGAACGTAACTCTCGTAAAGGATCGCGAGAATCACGTACATCACAAACACCGCCAGTCCCATCAGGATCGTCAAGCTCGTAACGGTCTTGCTAAACGTCAACGCCTCGCCTTGCAACTCGGCGCGCACGCCCGGCGGCACGATTTCAGCCGCCGCTGCCTGGATGTAATTAGTCGCATCACCAAGCGCAACGCCCGGCTTGAGATTGAAGAAGAGCGTCATGCTCGTAAACTGGTTCAGGTGATTAACGACTTGTGGTCCAAGCGTCGTTTTCCACGTCACGAGTTCACTGAGCGGCACGAGTCTCTGCCCGTCATCCGACTTGATATAGAGCAACGACAGATCCTCAGCGTTCTCGCGCACGGAGTCGTCCATCTCGAGAATGACCTGGTACTGGTCCTCGGGCTTCTTGATCAGGTAGAGATAGTTTTGCGAGTAGGCATTGCGCAGCAACGTCAGAATTCGTGCTTCTGACACGCCGTAAGTCTTCGCCTGATCGCGCCGGATGTCGATGTTCAGATTCGGAGTGTTGTTATAGAAGTCAGACGAGACGGTCAGAAAGCCTTCATACTGCATCAGCTTGCCCATCAACTTCTGCCCGACTTCGTAAACCTGACTCGGATTCGCGCCCGAAACCGTGAACGCGTATTGCCCCTGTTGCTGGCTCGTCACGCCGGTGCTGATCTCGAGCACTGGAAACGGCCGCAGGAACGTCATGACTCCCGGAATCGTGTTGAGCTTGCCCATCAGCTCCGCCGTGACTTCGGCTATGGGCTTCCGGTTGTCCGGTGGACCAATAAACGTAAACGTGATCCCCTGGTTTGACGCAAGAAATCCCGTCGCGCCGGTCATCGTGAAATCAGTGATGACATTCGGATCCTCGTGCAACATCTGATCGACGCGATCCTGATACTCGCGCATCTGCTTCGGCGACGATCCTTCCGCAGCGATAAACGCGCCGAAGATCACGCCGCTGTCTCCCGGCGGCAGAAACGTCTTGGGCACGAGCATGAACAGCCAGATTGTCCCCGCGAGACAGATGATCCAGATCACCGCCGAAATCCAGCGATGTCGCAAAAACCACCACAGCGATCCGCCATAAACATTAAGTATTCGCTTCTCGATTCCCCCGATGACGCGCTCTGCCCACGTCTTTTTCGAACCGTGACCACGCTCTTTCAACATCCGCGCGCACATCAACGGCGTGAGCGTCAGCGACACTAAACCCGAAGCTAGAATCGCGATCACGATTACCACCGCAAACTCGCGGAAGATTCGTCCGACGAGCCCGGTCATGAACAGGAGCGGAATGAACACCGCGGCGAGCGAGATCGTCATCGACATGATCGTGAAGCTGATCTCTTTCGCGCTGTTGATGGCAGCTTCAAACGGTTGTTCGCCACGCTCCATGCGGCGGACGGTGTTTTCGAGAAACACGATCGCGTCGTCTACAAGAAAGCCGATCGCGAGTGTCAGCGCCATCAACGACAGGTTGTCGAGACTGTAACCAATCGCGCGCATCGCGATGAACGTGATCAGAAGGGACAACGGCAACGCAACTACCGGGATCAACGTGTCAGTCACCCTTCCGAGGAACGCAAAGATCACCATCACCACGAGGACAAACGCGATGATGAGCGTCATCTGAACGTCCATGACTGAGTGGACGATGTTTGCCGAACGATCGTAAATCGGCATGATCCGGATCGAACCCGGCAGTTCCGAACTGAGCAGCGGCATGATGTCGTGGATCGACTTCGACACCTCAACCGCGTTCGCGCCGGCACGGCGATTAACCGCAACGATCACAGTCGCCGTGGGCACTTCACGCCCACGCACCCAGAAACGCATGTTGACTCGCTCGTCCTGCACCGACTCTTTTACCGTCGCCACGTCGCGCAGGTAAACAGGCGCGTTGTTCGTGCCGCCGACGATCAGATTTTCGTACTGCTCGGCACTCTCGAGTTGTCCCTGCGGTCGCAGGATCGCGGTCTGCGAAGCACTGTCTAACTGCCCCGCACCCGTGTAACTCGTTCCATTCCGAATCGCCGTATTGAGATCGTCGATCGAGATCCCGCGCGCCCACATCGCCGCGGGATTTGCCTTGATGCGAATCGCCGACTTCGTGCCGAAAACGTTGACCTGCGACACGCCGGGCAAAATGCTGATGCGTTGGCCCACGTTAGTGCTGGCGTAGTCGTACAACTGACCGGGCGTGACCGAGTCGCTGGTCATCGCGAGGTACATGATCGGCTGATCGTTCGGATTCGTCTTTGAGTAAGTCGGCGGCGACGGAAGATCCGCGGGCAAACTGCCGGTCGCCTGCGAGATTGCAGTTTGAACGTCAGTCGCAGCGGCGTCGATGTTTTTATCGAGCGAGAATTGCAGGGTGAAAGTCGCAACGCCCTGGTTGCTCTGCGACGTTACAACTTCCAGTCCATTGATCTGCATGAACTGGCGCTCGAGCGGCGTGGCGATGTTGTTTGCGATCGTGTCGGGACTTGCGCCTGGATAACCGACTACCACCTGGATCACGGGATAGTCGACCGCCGGAAGATCGTTTACGGGAAGCTGAAAATAGCTCAGCACCCCGAAAAGAACGACCGACAGCGTCAACACCGCGGTCATTACTGGCCGCCGGATAAATGGCTCTGAGAGATTCATGACTTCGATCCACTTGCAGCTGCCGCAGCAGGACTATTCGCTTCGCGAGGCTGTTCGACTACAACCTTGCCGCCGGGAGTGACACCAAGCTGCCCGTTCGTGACGATCTTCTCACCAGCAGCAACGCCTTTTTCGACGACGATCAAGTCACCTTGTCGCTGGCCAAGGGAAACCTGACGCTGCTCGGCCTTCGATTCAGGCGTGATCACGTAGACGTATGAACCGTTTGCCGACATCTGCGGTGCGGAAGCAGGAACGAGCACCGCGCCCTGAACTGTTCCGAGAAGCAGACGGACGTTGACGAAACGTCCGGGCCAGAATCGATGGCCGGGATTCGGGAGCGTCGCGCGAAGAGTGACCTGTCCGGTTTCGGTCTGAACTGCGTTATCGACAAACGTCAACCTGCCGACAACCGGATCGTTTACGGCGTCGGGAAGTCGAACTTCCGCCGTCAGTTTGCCTGTACGCATCTGTTCCTGAACGGCAGTCAAATTGTTTTGCGAGATCGTGAAATCGGCGTAGATCGGATCCAGCCGCTCGATCACAAGCAGGGCGTTGCTGGGAACCGTTCCTGATTCCGAGCTTGCCGTACCACCCGGATTCACAACGTTTCCGATATCCGCGAGTCGTTGTCCGGCGCGGCCGTCAATGGGCGAGTGAATGAAACAGTAGCTGAGCTGGACCTTCGAAGTCTCGATCGCGGCGTTGTCCACTTTGATCGTTTCTTCGGCACTGCGAACGGCGGCGCGCGCTGCTTCACTGTTTGCTTTCAGCGACTCGTAGTCCGCACGAAGCTGTCCGTATTGTTCGCTGGGCACCACGCCCTGCTCGACGAGCGTGCGATATCTTTCGACTTGCGCGAGTCCCCACTTTTCACGTGCAATCTCGCGCGCAAGATTCGCTTCAGCCTGTTTCTTCGCGGCCACGTCGCGGGCGAGATTCGCCTGCGCCTGTTTGAGGTTTGCTTCAAAAGGCCGTGGGTCGATTGTGAAAAGGAGTTGACCTGTTCTGACGTTCGCGCCGTCAGTGAAATGAATCTTTGTAATGCGACCGGAAACCTGTGGCTGAATCGCAACCGTTTCGCGCGCGACGATCTTGCCGAGCGCGTCCATGTAATTCGATACGTCCTGAGAGACCGCTGTGCTGACGACCACCGGGGCCGGAGGCCGCTCAAAACTTGGCTGCGCCTGGTTTGCACAACCGGCGCAGATTCCCGCTAAAACCAGGATAAATCCCAGACGATAGAACAAGATCTGGAGAGAATTCATAGGGTTCTTCCTTGGGTTCACATAATACCGAGGGAAGAGTTTAGCAGGTGTTAAGGACAGGTAAAAACTTGTCAAGAATTGTGAACGCGGATCAGCGCCGATTTGAAGACACGGATCGGGATGTGGGTGTTTCAGGGTCAAGTTTGTCGTATCGCAGCGCTGAAAGAGGCGCTGCGACGTCGTGAAATTGGTACACGTACGCCGCTTTCGAGGAGGGCAGTCAAAGCACCGGCGCGCGTGCGTGTAAGTTCTTTTACCCCGTCGAGTCGCACGAGCGCACGGCGATGCGCGCGGACGAAACCATGCTTCTCGACACGTTGCTCCAGAAGCTGAAGCGACTCGCGCAGGAAGTAACTCCGCGTTCCCACCCACAACTGCGAGTAGTTCCCTGCTGCTTCGATCCAGTCGATCTCGTTGAGGTGCAGCACGGTCGCGCCACGGGAAGTTGTGACCACGATCGTGTCTTCACGCGCCGGCGTCGATCGTGTTTGCAAACGCTTCAACAGCCGCTTCATCGTCATCGCAAAGCGTGCTTCGCTGACCGGCTTGACGAGGTAGTCGAGCGCTTCAGTTTCGAAAGCACGAATCGCGAATTGATCGAACGCGGTTAGAAAGACGACGGCAGGCATCCGCTCAACAGTCCGTTGCCTGATCACTTCAAAGCCGTCTATGCCCGGCATTTGAATGTCGAGAAAGACCACGTCGGGCGACGATTGGTTGAGCGCTGCAAGCACTTCTGCGCCGTTGCGACATTCACCGGCGACAGAAAAGTCGGGAAAACCCGCCAGCAGTTGTCGCACACCACGGCGTGCGGCTGGTTCGTCGTCGGCGATGAGGGCTTTCCACTTAGCTTCTTTCATCGTTTTGTTCGGGCCCAGGCTCGCGATACGGCACGCGCAGTGTCGCGATTGTACCGCCTTCCGCACGGCGTGCGATCTCGAGCGACGCTCGCTCGCCATACAACGCCCGCAGGCGTTCGCGTGTGTTCTCGATTCCGTGTCCGGGAGGAATGGGCGCGCTTGGATCGATGCCCGGGCCGTCATCGACAACGGTGATTTCGAGAACATCACCGCTGCGAGTGGCGGTCACGATGAGAAGACCTGCATCCGTGTCTCTCGCAATCCCGTGACGGATGGCATTCTCGACCAGATGTTGTAACGAAAAACTCGGAACGGCCGCTGACAGCAACGCATCCGGGATTCTGAATTCGGGCCGGAGTCGATCTGAGAAACGCGCCTGCTCGATCGCGACGTACTGTCTCACGAGTTCGAGCTCTTCACCGAGCGTGACTTCATTGGCGCGATGACGGCTGAGAGTGCGTCGCAGCACTTCGCTCAAATGTTCGACGATACTCACGGCGCCTTCCCGATCGTTGTCACGAACGAGTACGGCGATCGTGTTGAGGGTATTAAAAAGAAAATGCGGATTGAGTTGCGCCTGAAGTGCAGCGAAGCGCGCGCTGGAGAGTTGCTCGGAGAGCCGTGCAACTTGCACTTCGCGCTCCTGCGCCTCGATGAAGTAACGCGTTGCGTGTTCGATTCCCACCATGCAGAGATACACCGCAACACCGAACGGCAAAGTGATGAAGGTCCAGCTTAGCCACTCGACACCAGTCTGAAGCCAGAACTGCGTTGCGCCCGCCTGCATTCGCTCCTGGAGGATCTCCGGCGCGAAGATCTGGGCCAGCACGAGTCGCAATACCTGCCCTCCCGTGGCCCATGCCACGCAAAACAGAACTGAGAACAACAGGTGCAACAACGCGCGCCGGAAAACATGCGGGCGCAGCAACGGCCAGCGACGCGAAATCGCAAACACACCGGGCGTGAGAAACGCGTAAAGCAGCCAGTCGAAAAACTCAAACAGAAGCTCCCGCAGTGTCGCCGGCTCCCAACCCTGCAAGCGTGCCTGGGCGATGCGATTGACGACAGCGAAAGCCGCCGGAATAATCCAGGCGGCCGAAACAATCATCCAGGGACGCAGGCGTGGCTTACGCACGTCGCCACAGTATCGCTGGTCCAGCATGCGCGCAATGCCGCTCACGTCATGATAGCCACCGCTCGCGTATTTTTTATTGAATCATTCGTCCAATTGGCGTAATCCGTTTCAACCGCGGAGGTAAACTATGAAGTCGCTAATCTGCTCAGTCCTTTCATTTATCGCCGGCGTCGCGTTCTTCGCCGCTCCAGCTGTCAATCAACCCGATCGCGCGGCTGATGAAGCGGCGATCCGCGCACACATCGAAAGTATCTTCCAGGCGTTCATCGACGGCGACGAACAGAAGATCTTCGACACGCATTCGGAAGATTGGCGCGGTCTGCTCGAGGGATATCCTACGCCGATAAAAGGCATCAACGAGTACATGCAAGCCAACGGTATCGACTGGCCCAAACCGGCAAACGCGCCGAAGACGCATCCCTACTATCCTCCCGGTACCACTTACAAGATCGACGATTGGGACGTGCACTTTTACACACCGGAACTCGCGGTCGTGAATTTCTTAGGCGGGTTTCAGAAGAAAGAGGGCAACGTGGCGCTGAGGCGTTTTCGCATCATGGATATCTATGCAAAACGCAAAGGCAACTGGATTCAAGTCGCATCGCACACTGCCGTGGATCCGTCGTGGCGCGCGGAGCAAATGTCGAAGCCGATGAACGTGACGCCGGAGATGCGCCAGCACATACTTGCGAAGCGAGAAGCAGTCTGGAAAGCGTGGTTCGGAAACGATCGCGCAACGTTGGAGAAGTTAATTCCGGAGGAGGCGATCGCGATCAATGAAGGTGAAGAGGCGTGGGCCCATCGCGCCGAGATCTTCGCGGGTTCGAAAGGCTTTGCGGAGAGCGGCGGGAAGCTCGTGCGACTTGAATTCCCAAAGACCGAGATGCAGGTTTACGGAAACACCGTGATCATCTACACGACTTACGTTTATGAAACCGAGATGAACGGCAAGCGTTCAACCACAACGGGAAGAGGGACGGAGATGTTTGTTAGGCGCGGTGATGAGTTAGTGAATGTCGGCTGGCATCTTTCTAAGTAACACTTGAACAGGATTACATGATTTTCATGATTAATCCTGTAATCCGCGGATGACACGAAATGAATCCGGATTTTCGATCCGTGTCATCCGTGGCTAAAGTATTTTTATAAAGCCCTTGTTGCTGGCAGGACCGCGAAGCTGGACTTTGACTCCCAGATCTCTGGGCGCGCCAATTACCTGCTGCGGGAGGATGACGTTGATTTGCACGACACCGGCAGGTTCCGGTAGCGATCCAACGTGTTCGACTGTCAAAGGATAAACTCTCCCCTCGTCGTCCTCAGCCGTCGCGGTTATGTTTGCAGCCGTGTCGCCCGGCAACAGTCCGAGTCGCCATACAAACAGCGACACACGCCGGCGCTGATCGCTGCTGAAGTTGAAAAGTGTGAGTAGCGAAAACGGATCGCGTGTTTGGATCACCGAATCAAGTGCGACGGCGCGCTGGCCCGTCTCAACAAGCAAAACGGGCGCGTCGTTGTTTGTGATGTTCCAGACGGATGTAGCAGGCGTGCCTAAGGCGCCGCTTCCGGTTGGTCCAGTCAGCGTGAGATTGATTGTCTCCGTCTCTTCGTTATCCGAATCATCGCAGATTGTTATGCTGAACGTCTTGTCCGCCACTTCGTTGTTGGTCCATGACAACGTACCTGACGTGCTGACGTAATCGATACCTGGACCACACGACGTTCCACCGGTCGCAGTACCATTCGAGGTCGCAAAATTCACCGAAGTCGTGCCGGCAAATCCAGTGAGACGCTGAACGGTGACGATGGCGGTTGTAAAGTCTTCCCCGAATTGATAGGAGGGCGACGTAAACTGCAAAGTGCCGCCTTCAAGCACGCCGATAGTCAAGAAATCGATAGCGGGCAAAAGCGGAGGCGGACTCGCATCGATGTCTTCCGTTACGATCTGGAGCGTGGCAAAACCGCTAAAGCCCGGAGTTGGCGTGAACGTCATTCCGTGAAGTGCGGTGTTGATGCCGGCGATCGTGGAACCAAATCTCATCGTTGTGTCGGCGGTTCCGTCACCTGTCGTAAACGTTAGTCCCGCAGTTGTAGCTAACGTGAGTGTGCCGTTGTTCGCGATGAGAGTGACGCGGACGTTGCCGGTGGACGCATCAACGTCGAATATCGAGATCCGGTTGGAGTTGATCGATGAGAAAGTCAACACACTGTTTTCGATCACGCTCTGTTGAGCCGGCACCACATTCAGCGGCGCATCGTCAACCGGCTCGACGACGATCGTGAAGCTTTGCGGTTGTGACGTGTCTTCCCCGCCGTTGGCTGTGCCGCCGTTGTCTTTCATGACAACCAAAATCACAGCCGAGCCATGCGCGTTGAGAGTCGAGGTATAACTCAGTGTTCCGCTCGCATCGATAGCTGGCCGACTGCTGAACAAAGCGGGATTGCTATTGCCAACTACCTGAAAACTAACACTTTGCCCCACTTCATCCGGCGGCCCAGCGGAGAGATTCAACGCGAAGTTTGGTATCGAAACCAGGCCGGCATCTTCGCTACTCGTGTTGACCAAACGTCTCTCGAACGATGGTGCATCGTTCACGGGATTTACCGTCACCTGGAATGTGCGGCTCGAACTGCCGCTGGTTGTGTTAACGGTGATAGTGATGTCCGTGGTTCCATTCAGGTTCGTTGCTGAATTTATACGGATGAGTTCCGTCGTGCCCGCGTCAGTCACTCGCAAGTGATCTGAATGATTCGGAACAAGCGTTGGATTCGAAGAAGTCGCGGTGATCGAAGTGACGCCACTCCGGTCGCCGATATGAAACGGAACGATCAGCTCCGTGTCCTCGTTCGTCGTCGCGTTTACAACCTCTGCAAGCGAAGCTTGTTGTTCGAAAGCGCCGGTATCGACAGTCGCAGTTGCATTTCCGTCTGGTCCATCGACAATGCGATTGAAACCGCGCTGCTCCAGCAGCTGCGGCAGACCAAACAGGGCGTTTTGGATTACTGCATTACTGCCCGCATCAAGCGCAGGACTGCCCGGGAGCAGCGCGTGAGTCAATGTTGGACCACCGTTATCTGCAAGTGGCCCCAGACCTGCGTCACTCACGCCAAGCTGATTATTGTTGGCGCCATTGATGAGACCGCATTCAATGCAAACGCCGATAAGGTTAAATGAACTCGATTGATCGGGTGCATGAGTAGCATCGTTGGGAACAGGACTCGCGTTTGGACCACTGGAATTGCCCGCGACGATTGAGTTGTGCATGGAGAGAGTGCCGGCCGTACCGCCGCCATTTTGAAATGCGGAACCATTACCGTCACTGTCGCCACGGTTGCCTGTAACAGTCACGTTGACAAGCGTGGTCTGCCCGTTGAAGTTGTAAACGCCACCGCCCGCGCTAATACTGCGATTGCCCGAGATCGTGGAATTAGTGACTCTTGTAATACCCAGGCCGCTGAGGATTCCGCCGCCGTCGCCGCCGTTCGCGGTGTTGTTTGCAATCAGTGAATTGGTGATGCTGGTTACGTCGCCCAGAACCAAAACTCCGGCACCGCCATTTCCCACTTCGACATTATCCGTGATTGCCACACTATCGAGATGGGTTGCTGCGCGCGCAGTTATGCCACCGCCGCCGCCTCCCGTGTTTCCTCTGATCGAGCCGCGAGTCATCCGAAAGACGCCATGTTCGATGAAGATGCCGCCGCCTGCGGCACCACTCATGTTTCCCTGTCCTGGTCCGGTGCCGCCGACGTTTGTGTCGATCAGCGTCATCTGGCTGCCGTCCATGTAGATCCCGCCGCCTAAACCGCTCACACCAGTCGTGCCCGCCTTGTTTCCATAGACGTTGCAATTGCGCATCGTGAGCGCGCCGTTGTTGCGCACTCCACCGCCGTTGTTCTGAGTAATCGCATTTCCGTTGGCGATCGTCAGATCCGACAGCTCGACTGCTTTCGCGGCGTGAATCGTGAAGATTCGAAAGCTCGGCGTTCCTGGTGCAGTGGTGCGTTGGATCGTCAGCAGGTCGCGACCTGGACCAACCATCGTCATGTCGCTGTCAAGCTCCGGCAGCGCCGAAAGAAGTGTGATGGTTGCTGGTCCGGAAGCTGTTAGTGCGGCCTTGAACGTAATCGTTTCCGCGCCGAGGGTTGTGTTCGCGGCAAAGATCGCTTCGCGTAAGGTACAACCATTGCCCGCGCCTGCGAGCGTGCACGCGCCGTCGTCCGTGTCGGCTATGGAGTTGACCTCGAAGACCGGCGTCTCGTAAGCACCGATATCACTCGCGTTACCGCCGGCGGCATTGGTTACCGCAGGATTGTCGACAGGCCTCGAAGATCCACGCTGGTCCGTCAGTAAAGACGAAAGACCGACGTCGATGGCAGGACTTCCGTCGAGCAGCTCATGAGTTTGTGTCAAACCGCCGTTGTGGGCCAACGGACCAAGACGCGCATTTACATTCGTGATGTTGTGAGCAGTGGAACCGCTGATCTGCATCCCGTTCGTGTCGCCGATGAGGTTGTAGTCGAGCGACCCGAAATCCAGTCCGGCGCCGTCGGGACCTGCGGGCGCTGTATTTCCGGCGATGATGGTGTTGGTAAACACCACCACCCCTGAGTTACGTATCCCGCCGCTGTTGCCGGTCGCACTGTTGGCCGCGAGCGTCACACCGTTCATCTGCAGGTGACTGAGATTTGAAATACCCGCGCCCTGAAACGCGTTGTTCGAGGAGATCGTGGAATTGGTAATAAGCGTCAACAGCCCCGAGTTGAAAATGCCGCCGCCCTGAGTTGCAGTTGTGTTGCCGGAGATTGTGCTGCTGTCGATCTGTAAGAACGATGTCCCTTCGCCAGGCATATTTGCAATTCCACCGCCAACGTCGGTAGCGGTGTTATTCGCTATCGTAGTTCTGCGTATCGTGAGTGCGCCGAGATTAACGATTCCCGCACCTATGTCCGCCTGGTTGCCGGTGACCACGCAGCTATCGAGCGTGAGCGTGCCGCGATTCCAGATCCCGCCGCCTGACTCCGTTTCGAAACTCGCCCCGGTGGCGTGTCCGTTCGAAAACGTCAGACCGTAAATACTGACTGTCACTGATGGACCAAGATCAGGTCTGATCTTGAGAACGCGGAAGTTTGGCGTGCCACCCGCAGTGCTGCGCTGGATCCGGAGCAGATTTGCGCCTGGACCATCGACGATCAGGTTCGTGGCGATATCCGGCAGTGCGGTGCTGAGTGAGATCGTGCCCTGGTTCAGCGCGGGATCGAAAAGGATCGTGTCGGAGCCTGCCACCTGCCAGGCGTTTGCTTCCTGAATCGCTGCGCGAAACGTGCACTGCTCACCGGTTGTACCGCCGTCACTATCGCAGATGCCATCGCCATGATTGATGTCAGGAGCGTCGGCGAGCGAGTTCACTTTCAGGTGCAGGGGTGGGACCAACTGCTGCGCGCCGGCACGTCTCGGCTGTTTTAGCGCCGTAAGCCCGGCCAGTGAGATCACGCAAACCAGCGCGATTCTTGATAAATGGGGGATGAAATTTTTCACGCGGTCGCGTCTCGGACCAAACCTTAGACAGGATTACAGGATTGGCAAGATTTGACAAGATTAAGATTTAGGCCTGACTACTTCCACCGAGCAATGCGCGCGCGCCGCCACTGACGACGACACGCTGCCCAGCAGCAGACGACCGATGCCCCTGGTCCCTTTGGCGCCCACAAAAATACAATCAGCGCCCCATGCATCAGCCTCTTCGAGGATTTCATCAGCCGCGTTTCCCTGCTTTACCAGCACGTTGACGTGCAAACCCGCATCGCGAAGCTTCTCTGCGGATGCTTGCGAGGGCTCAGACGGATTGGGAGTAGTCTCCAACACTGAATCGCGAACGGTGAGCAGTGCGACTTCGGATCCTTTGGGCCAACGGCGCCGGCAGACAGCTTCCACGGCCGCCGTCGAATCAGCAGAGTCGTCGTTGCCGATGAGAAGAAAGACCGGCTCGTCAGCATTCTTTCTTGGAGGACGCGAGATGCGAACTGAGCCACGCGCTTCGTAAAGAACTCTTTGCGAGATGCTGCCCAGGATCAAACGTGCCTGCCGAGCGGATTGGCCACGCGCACCCATCACGACGAGATCCGGCGTCCACTGATCGGCAGTTCTTAGCAGTCCCCACGCGGGCGAATCGGCGAGTGCTTCGTGATGAACGTTCCACGTTGGAAACATCGACTTGATCTGCTCGCTCGCACGGCGTGCCATGTCCTGTGCTTCTCCGAGCTTCTGTTGGGCGCGTTCATGAGCGAGCTTGACGGTTTCGGGCACGTACGGCGTGGAGACCTCTTCAAACGGATCGTCCGGCGGCAGAAAGACGTCCGCGAGGCTCATCACCAGCACCTCGGTGTCATCGGGCAGTCCGGCTCGCGCCAGATCTTTGAGTGCGGCGTCTGAACCATCAGAGCCATCGTAAGCAACAAGAATTTTCATCGTTTGTCCTCAGGCTGAGAGCAGATTATAGGGGCGGGCCAACAATCGCAAAAGTGCTCACGAGAGAATAACGTTTGGCTACGCTTGAGACGGCCCCCCTGGAAGTGGCACAGTTGGCGAGGGGGATCAGGGTGAGACGACAGGTTGAGCAGGCGCGTTGGATTGGGGTGCTGGTCGCGACGGCGATCGCGCTCTACTTGTGCTGGCTCATGCTCCGGCCATTTATCGGCGTCGTCGAGTGGGCCGTCGTTCTGGTCATCATCTTTTATCCGATTCATAAACGATTGTCGCTGAGGATCAGGCGTCGCGGGCTTAGTGCTCTGATCTCGTGTTTGCTTGTGGTGATCCTGATCGTGTTACCTCTCACTGTGCTTACAGTTGCTGTTGGGCAGGAACTCGCAAAGGTCCTTCCGAATCTGCCTTCACAAGTCTCGCAACTCGCTAATCAGGAGTCGGCGGTATTCGGAAAAGTTGCCGCATGGATGCAGTCCCGCTTTGGTGTCGACATTTCCGGTTCTTATGCGTTTATCGCAGACCAGATCAAGCAATCGGGTGAACGACTGCTCGGGCTCTCATTAAATCTAACGGTAAACATCGTCACCACAATCGTGAAAGCGTTCTTTGTCGTTTTCACGATGTACTACTTGTTCAAAGACAGCGAGAAGATTCTGGCGAAGCTGCCGGGTGCGTTGCCGCTGAACAGAGAACAGAGCGAATCGATCATCAGGCGAACACAGGAAGTGGTGAGCGCGAGTGTGTACGGCGTTGTAACGATTGCTGCGCTTCAGGGAATGTTGGGAGGAATTGCTTTCTGGATACTCGGCGTTCCGTCACCGCTGCTCTGGGCCGTGTTGATGACGTTTGTTTGCATGATTCCGCTTTTAGGATCGTTTCTGGTGTGGCTGCCGCTCGCGATTTACCTGATAGCGACTGGCCATCTCACCAAGGCAATCATCTTGATCGTCTGGGGGGCGCTTGTGATCAGTACGGTCGATAATTTCCTGCGACCGAGGTTGATCAAGAACCAAACGAGGTTACACGAGCTTTTTGTGTTCTTCTCGGTGCTGGGCGGGATCAGTGTTTTCGGACTACTCGGGATCGTCCTCGGGCCAGTCGTGCTCGCAATCACTCTCGGACTGCTGCAAACCTTCCAGGCACGCACATCGAGCGAAGCGGTTGCCGCGGATTGAACGGATCTGCGGCTTCGCCGCCGAATTTGATCCGCGTGACTAAAAAATAACGAAACAATCGTTTGTACGACACACACCGCACCGACTCTCATATTAAGAATTAGAGCGGAGGATAAACGTATGCGATGGAGAGGTGAACGGCAGAGCACGAACATCGAAGATCGACGTGGCATTGGCGGGAAAGTGGCCGTTGGCGGTGGTCTCGGGACCATTGTCGTACTGATACTCGCGCTGCTATTCGGCGCCGATCCCAGTCAACTACTCGAACAGATGCCGAGTGGTCCGTCAGCAGGCGTTGAGAGCTCGCGTCCGGTTAGCAGCGAGGAAGAAGAGCTCAAACAATTCGTTGCCGTCGTGCTCGGGAAATCGGAAGACGTGTGGAACAACGTGTTTCAGCAAACCGGTCGCCAGTATCGCGAACCAACGCTCGTGCTCTTTACCGGCCAGGTGCAGTCTGCGTGCGGTATGGCCGGAGCTGCCGTTGGTCCATTCTACTGTCCCGGCGACGAGAAGGTTTATATCGACCTCTCCTTTTATGAAGAGCTGCGCCGGCGATTCAACGCGCCCGGAGATTTCGCACAGGCGTATGTCATCGCACATGAAGTCGGTCATCACGTTCAGAATCTTCTCGGGATCTCCGATCGCGTCGATGCGATGCAACGCAGGGTGAGCCGGACAGAGGCAAACCAACTCTCGGTGCGTCTGGAATTACAGGCTGATTTCTTTGCCGGAATTTTCGCACGCTACGTGAAGGACCAGGGCGTGCTCGAGGCCGGCGATATTGAAGAAGCACTGCGAGCAGCAAGCGCAATCGGCGACGATCAGATTCAACGTCGCACCACCGGCTACGTCGTGCCCGATTCGTTTACACACGGCACGTCGGAACAACGATTTCGCTGGTTCAAGAAGGGCTACGACACGGGCGACCTTCGCCAGGGCGATACGTTCAGCGCAACAAGTTTGTAGCAGTGCTCCGGAGGAGCACGATGTTTATAGCCCGGAGGTTTAATAGCTTTGCGCTCCAGCGGAGCGCCATGTAGTCACGCAACATCGCGACGCACAAACGCGAAACATCCCAGCAGTGACGCGACAATGCCGCCGCCTATTCCGAGCAGGAGGGCGGCGGTAAACCTGCCTTCGATAAAGATATTCATCGGCAGTAACCACGGATAGTACTTACCCACCGACGCACACGCCGCAAACAACGCGAAGAACGTTCCCCCGATGCCGGCGCCGAGCGCGATCGCAAAACCCGACCAGCGCATACTGATCCAGGTGTGTATCGCGATGATCAGCCAGCTCGCCAGCCACACGTAGGCCGTCTGTTTCGCAATCCACACATACGGAATCGGGCCTTCACTCGCGAGGTCCGGTTTCATGTATGTCGCTGCCACTCCGACTAACACCGTCAGCACTGCAAGCACGATCGTGCTCACGAGAATCAACCCCTGCGCTACGACGAGTTTTGAGAAATAGATCGAATGACGCGGGATCGGCAAAGCAAATAGATGCTTCCACTGCTTGTCCGAATGCTCGATGCCGTTGAGTAACGCAGTTTCAAGCGTAATGAGAAGCGGCATCATGAATACCGCCCAGACCTGTAGAGAATTCGTTGGCAACGTTTGCCAGAGATTAAACTTTGGACCAAAACTCTTCGTGCGCCAGACAATGAAGAACTGAAGCAACGCAACCAGAAACGGCAGCACGAAGATCACGCGAAACGCGAGCGTGCGTTTTAGTTTCAACAACTCGGCGTTGAGTGCGCGAAAGAGTGACGTCATGCGGGCCTCTTTGTCAGCGTCAGGAAGATATCTTCGAGTGATGCCTGTGCAAGCGAGAGATGAAACACGTCGAAACGCCGCTCCACCAACAGCCGGTTGATCTCGATTGCATCCTGCGGCGCCCGCGCGGACACGCTTAGCAAACCATCGACGCGTTGCACGTCCCATCCAGCACTAGCCAAACACGCGATCGCTTCGTCGATCTGCTTCACGCCGACAGTCAGCCGTGTTTGTTGTTTCGACTGAAGTTCGCCGAGCGTTCCCTGAAACAACAGACTGCCTTCATGAATGATCCCGATATGACTCGCCGTCTGTTCCACTTCGCCGAGCAGGTGACTCGACAGAAAGACCGTCACTCCAAACTCATTAGGCAAACGTCGAATCAGATCCCGCATTTCGTGAATACCGGCGGGATCCAAACCGTTCGTCGGTTCGTCGAGAATGAGCAACTCGGGTTTGTTGAGTAAGGCCACGCCGAGTCCCAGTCGTTGTCGCATGCCCAACGAATACTCGCGCACACAGCGCCCGGCGTCTTTCGTTAACTTGATCGTTTCGAGTGCGAGATCGATCAAATGACGCGGCGCCCCGAGTAAACGTCGCGTCACTTCGAGATTTTCTCGTCCGGTGAGATGCGGATAAAGCGAAGGCGACTCAACCAGCGCGCCGACACGCCGCATCAGCGTTCGCTGATTTCCGTTGAGCGACTCACCAAACAAACGCACCTCACCCGCGTTCGGACGAATCAGTCCGAGCAACATGCGAATGGCGGTCGTCTTACCCGCGCCGTTTGGGCCCAGGAATCCATACACGCCGGCCGCGGGTACTGACAAGTTCACGTTGTTTACGGCGAGTTGTTGTCCAAAACGGCGGGTCAGCCCTCGCGTCTCGATCAGGCAGTTTTCCATTTTGCTCCTGAAACTAAACGCTTGCGCTACGAGGTTTATTAACGATTAGCCGCCACGTCTTTACGAAATCTTTATAACTTTTGTGCGATGCTTCCGGCCGGGGTTAAGTCGTTTGTCACGGGCCAACATAACAGAACCGGCAGGGATTAATATTCACACCACATCAGCGGCAGGCGACCTGGAGCGCAGCGCGCCGCGTGGCCGCTATCTTTGGGTTCTGTCTCTCGCTGCGCTCGGCGTAGTGTACGGCGACATCGGCACGAGTCCTCTGTATGCGATGCGCGAGTGCTTTCATGGACCGCACTCGATTACTGCAACACCTGCGAACATCCTCGGCGTTCTTTCTTTGATCTTCTGGTCGCTCATCGTGGTGATCTCGATCAAGTATCTTGTCTTCGTTTTGCGCGCAGACAACCACGGTGAGGGAGGAATCCTTTCACTCACCGCACTCGCCACGCCGATCAAGCCTTCAGGCCGGACTGAACAATGGTTTCTCATCGTGATGGGGATCTTCGGCGCCGCATTGCTTTACGGTGACGGGATTATTACTCCGGCGATCTCGGTTCTTGGTGCAATGGAAGGTTTGACGGTAGCCACACCCGTGCTGACTCCATTCATTTTGCCGATCACCATCGCGATTCTCATCGCACTGTTTGCAATTCAGAGCCGCGGCACTGCTCGCGTCGGCAAAATCTTCGGACCGGTTACGTTGGTGTGGTTCGCTGCTCTCGGGCTGCTTGGTATTGCTCAAATATTGCGGTATCCCGAAGTGTTGATCGCCGCGAATCCACTTCATGGCTTCGAGTTCTTTTTGCGAAACGGTTGGCACGGCTTTCTAATTCTCGGCTCAGTCTTCCTGGTAGTGACTGGGGGCGAAGCACTGTATGCCGACATGGGCCACTTCGGCACTAAACCAATCAGGCTGGTATGGTTCATCGTCGTCCTTCCGGCACTTCTGCTTAACTACTTTGGTCAAGGGGCGTTACTGCTGGAAGATCCTGAAGCTGCTCAGAACCCGTTCTATCGCCTTGCTCCGCAGTGGGCTCTGTATCCGATGATCGTCCAGGCCACGTCGGCAGCGATCATCGCATAGCAAGCAGTGATCTCGGGTGCATTCTCTCTCACGATGCAAGCGGTGCAGCTCGGGTTCAGTCCGCGTCTAAAAATCAATCACACGTCTACCAGAGAGTACGGACAGATCTACATTCCGGCTGTGAACTGGGCCTTGATGATCGGTTGCATTGCAATCGTGGTTGGCTTTCGGACTTCCAGTAATCTCGCGGCTGCATACGGTGTGGCGGTGACTTCGACGATGGTGATTACGACGATTTTGTTTTACGTGGTCGCACGTAATCGCTGGGGATGGGGTTTTCCTTTGGCCGGATTGCTGGCCCTGTTTTTCGTGATTATCGACCTATCGTTTTTCGGAGCAAACATCATCAAGGTTGCCGATGGTGGTTGGTTTCCACTGCTGCTCGCGGCGCTGGTGTTTGTTCTTATGACTACCTGGAAGAAAGGTCGTCGCATTCTCAATGAACGTATTCAGTCGGAGTCGAGCCGGCTCGAGGAGTTTCTGGACCAGATTAAAAGGCAGTCCCCTACTCGCGTAAAGGGAACAGCCATCTTCATGAACGGCAATGCTTCGCGTACGCCGCCCGCGCTGTTGCACAATCTCGAACACAACAAGGTGCTACATGAGCGAGTGATATTTTTGACCGTCAAAACGCGACAAGTGCCATTTGTCTCATCTGATGGCCGCGTTGAAGTGGAGCCGCTCGGCAATGGTTTTCACCGCCTCAGAGTTTATTACGGATTCATGGAAGATCCTGATATTCCCGAGGTCCTGAAAAGCGTCCAGGTAGCTGGTCTTACTTACAACGAAAAGGATACGACTTACTTTCTTGGACGCGAGACGATTATGGCGTCAACGAAACACCCCGGAATGGCTCTTTGGCGTGAGAAGATCTTTTCACTTATATCTCAAAACGCGACGAGTGCTACCGCTTATTTCTGTTTGCCGCCGGATAGAGTGGTTGAACTGGGTGAACAGATCGAGATCTGAGGGGCTACAATGACGGCGTGTGGCAAAGAGTTGTGAACTCTAGATGGGCTGGCTATCTGGGTGCTCTTGTGGGGACGGCGCTCGTCACTGCACTCCTTGCTCCGTTCCAGCAAGCGATTAATACCACCACTGTCGCGCTCACTTTTCTTATCGTCGTCCTCTTTGTCGCTCTGTTTTGGGGCAGCCGGCCGGCGTTGTTGGCCTCTGTAGTTGGTGTGCTCTGTTTCAACTTTTTCTTCCTGCCACCGCTTCACACATTGTCGATCGCTCACGGCGAAAACTGGATTGCACTGGCGGTCTTCTTCACAACTGCACTGGCAGTGGGCCAACTCTCCGCGCGCGCGAAAGCACGCGCAGAGGAGGCGGAGGGTGCCAGAATCGAAATCGAACGGCTTTACCAGGAGCTTCAGTCCGCCTTCGAACGTGCCAGCCATGCGGAAGCTTTAAGGCAGAGCGAGAAACTAAAATCCGCACTGCTCGACGCCGTCACACACGACCTGCGCACGCCGCTGACTTCGATTAAAGCGTCGATCACCACCCTCATCGACGACGCTGAAGGCGTGCAAACAGACAACGACGCTGAAGTCGCGCTGGATAAAGATTCCCGTCTCGAGATGCTTCAAGTGATCGACGAGGAGAGTGACCGGCTCAATCGTTTTATCGGCGGGTTGATCGAACTCGCACGCATCGAAGCAGGTGATCTGCGACTGCGACGACGTTGGGGGGCCGTCGACGAAATCGTCTCGATCGCTCTCAATCGCGCGAAGTTGCTAACGAAAGAGCATCGAGTGGAAGTAAACATCGAGAGGGAGTTGCCCATCGTCCGTGTTGATGCAAACGCAGTCAGCGAAGTGGTCTACACACTGGTCGACAATGCCGCGAAGTATTCTCCACCTGGCAGCAAGATCACGATCGACGCACACGTCGTCCCAAACGGTATGATCGTGATGTCCGTTGAGGACCAGGGAAAGGGCATTCCGGTTAATTTGCGTGAACGCGTTTTCGATAAGTTTTTTCGCGCGACGCGCAATGGCGATGTAAGCACCAATCAACCTTCAGGGACCGGATTAGGACTGGCGATCGCGAAAGGTATCATCGAAGCGCACGAGGGAAAGATCTGGATCGAGTCGGGCACAGGCGGCCAGGGCACGCGAGTGGTTTTCACACTGTCCATCGGCGACGACGATGTTTCCGAGCCGTCTGCTGACATAGCTGTGGTGGAGGAAAGAGTTGAATGAGCGTTCGCGAATCCTTGTAGTAGATGACGAGCCACAATTGACTCGCGTACTACGCACCGGACTTACGTCGCGTGGTTACGACGTGCGTGTCGCTTCGGATGGCTTGACGGGATTCGAAACGTTTACTGACTGGCATCCGGATCTGGTTATCACGGATCTCGCGATGCCAAACGTTGATGGGCTGGAACTCTGTAGACAGTTGCGTACAGTTTCCCAGGTGCCGATTATCGTGTTGTCAGCAAAGGGAGAGGAAAGAGTCAAAGTCGAAGCTTTGGATCTGGGAGCTGATGACTTTGTCACCAAG
>DASUPZ010000215.1:0-9832 GCA_036280855.1 Pyrinomonadaceae bacterium
CGAAATTTGTGGTGTGGGAGTTTCCCCTGGTGAGAGCAAACCCGAGATCGGCACCACCACTCCATTGCTCAAACCAACCCGGATTCAACGTGCTTTCGTAAGCTCTCTGCTCCGCCTCGGACCGGACCACCGCGACGGCTGCGCGTTCGACGACCACCGCACCTTGGTTTGATTTGATCTCAAACTGATTATTTTGCGCAGTGACCAGCCCGCTTACCGTACGCCGGTCAGTCAAGGTCACGTACAGTAGTTTATCCGCAGTGACGTTCGCCACGTTTTCGAGTGCAACAATCACTTCACCGGCCAGGTCACTCTTGAGCACGAGCGTTTTACCATCCGACTTGATAATCGTGCCGGTGAGTCGATCGCCGTTCTTCAAAACGATCTGATCGGCGACAATTGGCCCAGCGAGTGCGAGGACGACGATGAGTAAGGATCCGGTCCGGCGTGTGAGATTCATTTCAGCTCCTTTTGAATCACAGAGAATCAGCTTTGCTTCGATCTGCGGTTTTTTGTGGTTTCCGCGGTCATCTGGTACGCAACATAGTATTTATAGATATTGCTGACGTAAGTGACGGTCTCGGCGCCGATGTCCTTCGCCGCAATCAGTTCCACGTTGTCGAACCAGATATTTGGATCAAGGCCCTCGGCTTCCGCTTGTTTTCTGAGCCTTGCGATTCGGTTCGGACCCGCGTTGTATGAAGCGAAAGCAAAGAGTCCGCGGTTGGTGCTATTCATCCGCGCATCGTTGAAGTAGTTTTCCATGATGAAGTTCAAGTACTTCACTCCAGCGTTGATGTTCTTCTCCATGTCTTTGTCGACACCTTGAATATTCACGGACTTGTCGGCGGCCGTGCTCGGTTTTATTTGCATCACGCCGACCGCGCCCACCGGACTCGTTTTGCTTTGATCGATCGTCGACTCCTGGTACGCCTGCGCCGCGATCATGAGCCATTCAAAGTTGTACTGAGTCGAATACTTCTTGAAGAAGGCAATCGCCGTTCTGAACTTCTCCATCTCCTGCGGCGCAACACTGTTCTTCGCCCACTTCGTGTCTCTCAAATACTTCTGCAGCATCGTATTGCCGAACGACGTCCCGATTTTGTGGTCCTTCACAAACTCGTTAATGAGACTGAGAAACTGAGGCGCTCCTTTTTGTACGGCCCAGCCGATCTTGTCTTCATCCGCGATCGATAGATCGTTGTGCACGCGAATGCCGTCGTAAACCTTTGCCCAGAAGTTGGCAACGAGATCGTCCATGACCGTTACGCCGACGAGACCGGCATTCACCATGTCGAGAATGTCTTCGTCCTCGAGGTTTGCATCGGCCTCTTTCAGGACCACTGCCGGACGACCTTCTGCCCGGAAGCGCTGGTTGAGCCGTTCAAGATTGAGCCAGTAGCGGCTGACCTTTCTTACGAAAACTTCTTTTCCGGCAAGGTCTTCAAGAGACGCGACAGGCGGAGCCGACGGTCCGGTGACTATCACCTCTTTAACCGCATCGCGCACCGGCTCGGAGAAATCGACGAACTGCTGAAGCTCCGCAAGTATCGGAATGTTTGAAGCCGCAATGTCGCCGCGGCCGTCTCGCATTCTTTGGAGCATTTCGTCGCGGGCTACCGGAATGAAGACGAGGTGCACAGGCTTGTCGCCGGTTTTGAGTTTCGTGTTGAGAAACTTTTCAAACTCCTTGAGGGCCTCGTAAGTAACTCCGCGTGGCTGCGGCCCGTCGTAAAAGAAGTTCGTCTTGTTGTAAAGAACGAGTGCGCGGATATAACGCCTTTCGCGCAGGCCGTCGATATCGCCGGTCCAGCGCTCGTTCTTTAAGCGATCGGTAATTGACGGGTCGATATTCTGCGCGCTTTCGGGAGCTTGGGGTTTCGGTTGTTCGGGAGCGTTTTGCTGAGCAGAGGAGGCAGGCTGCTGCGCCGGTTTCGTACACGCCGGCAGCCAAAGTAAAACAAGAGCCAGCAAAGCGGCCGAAATGTTCTTCGCTAAGGTAACTTCTTTTAGCATGGCATTTACTACTTAGTTGCGTGGGTGACATTCAGCGCATTGAAACGTTGAGATATCACCCAGGTCGAGTGGGTGTTGGAATGGCTTGTTGGCCTGATGACAGCTCTCGCATTTACGATCTGCCAGGCCTCCCAGATCGACTGGATGCTTAAAGGAACCGGTGCGAGGATTGTCTGCGGCCGGACGTGCGGAGTCGTAGAGCACGGTGTGGCAGATGTTGCAATCGTTTCTGATCACCTTGCCGGTATTGCTTTTGTGCTCGCCATCATGGCAACGGAAACAACCTGAAGATTGCAGGTGACCGATGTTGTTCGGATGGGCCTGCCAGTCAGTCTTCATTTCCGGAAAAAAGTTTAGCTGGTAGATCTTTTGCACCTCAGCAATTGCGCCGTCGATTGAAGCGCGCTTTTCGGAGTAGAGCGCAGCGTGATCGGTGCGGTAGTAATCGCCGAGAGTCGATGCGATCGTCCTCAAAGCCTCATCCTCCCGGTTGTAAGGTTTTGAGAGTGCCTCGACTGCCTTACGTTTGAGATAGGGCAATGAAACGTCCAGCCTGTTTGCTGCAAACGCGTTATCGAGGGCGACGTCGGGTGGGTTGTAAATATGGGCCGGTCGATTATGACAGTCGATACAATCCATGCGCCGCTTCGGAGTGTTGTCGATCTGTTCCGGTGTAAGCGTCGAATTTGCGGCGGTGTAGACGGTCACATTGCCGTTTTGATCTTTTGCCTGGACCCACGGGATGACCTGTCGTTGACTGTCAGTGGCAAGGAAGGTGACCTCATTGCTGAGGTTCATGTGCCAGTGAATACCGCGCACGGGTCCTGTCTCCGGACTGCCTCCACCCACGTCGATGAGCATGCGAATTTGCCGCCGGGTGTTCTGCTCATCGTAACCATAACGATTGAAGGCCTTGAGTTTTGTGCCTACGAATTTCTGCTGCCAATGACAGTGTGAGCAAGTGTCTTTCGCAGGGCGCATGTTCGGCACCGGAGTCTTGATCGGCCTGTCGTACGTGTTAAACGTGACCGCGTAAAGCTGGTGAACTCCATTGAGTTTGGATTTGACGTACCATCGCGCGCCCTCGCCGACGTGGCAATCGACACAACTCAAACTCGCGTGCGCGGAGTTTTGGAAAGCGACGAATTCCGGCTTCATCACTGTGTGGCAGGTCTGCCCGCAGAACGCTACCGACTCGGTGTGCTCGTAAGCCTGGTAACTGCCGAACGCGCTCATTGAAACGAACAGGAAAGTGATCCCGACAAATATCAGGAAGAATTTCCGCCGCCGCGGATCGTTGAGATCGATGCTCGGAGGTGGTGCCCCTCCTTCGGCGGCAAGACTTCGCAGGCGGCGGCGTTCGCGCACGACTCCGACTCCGACCGCGATCAAGCTACAGATCAGAATCGAAGGAATGATCACCCAGGCGAAGATTCCGATGTACGGACTGTTTCGCCTGCCGGTGATCTCGATCAGAAACAACAGCAGAATACTCGCGAGGCAAGCGAGTGCGACGGCCGAGCCGACGAGACTGATGTAGTTGCGAAACAATCTCGTTGTCATTACAGATTCACTGTCGCAACGACTTCATGTGGTCCAGCATGATCTTCGCTTGCTCTGCGTTGATGCCCTTGGTTTCGTATCCGGGCATGTGAGGCGGCTTCTCGGCTTTCTTGCCTTTCAGGATGATCTGCACGTGTTCGTCGTCTGACTTGGCGGTGTCGAATTTCTTATCAGCCTTTGCTCCATGACAAGCGACACATTTGCCTTTGTATGTCTTGGCGGCATCGAAATCCTGAGTGGTCGTGCGTGCTCCTACGGTAACTATGCTTATCAGCGTCATTGCTGTAACGATAGTTGGTGCGAATGTTTTCAGAGTCATACCATTCAATCCTTTCTTAGATCGAGATCTTCCGTCGAGGCGATGTCAAAATGACGAAGGCGGCGTACGTGGCTGAAGACAGGTAATTCATTCCTTGCGACCAAAGTAGAGACGCAGCGATGTATAGGGCAGGTGCGCGTGATAGTTCTGGGGCCTTGGGCCAACAAGGACGCTTTCGTTGTAGTTGTAATACTGGTAACCGACGTTCCAATCGAGACGCCTGTTGATCTTGATCGCGAGCCGCGCTTCCGGCGACTGAAAGCTCATCGGATAGGAAGAGACCAGCGTTCCGGGCGTCCCCAGTGGATCCTCGACGCGGTTTCCCTGTCCGTTGTCTTTATTGATTCGATAAGAGGTGAAAAGGCTCACTCGCGGAGTGAGGATCGCAGTCGTATCGATGAAGAAATAGTTGTTCCGTACGTAGTACAGACTGCGCCCCTCCGGACGCTGCACGTTATTGAAAAAATAATTGACGACGGAGTTGCTGTTGATCCAGTTGTAGTTGTAACCGGCATTGATTGAAAACTTTGAGCTCGCTGTCCAGTCGATCGATGAAGTAAAGATGCGGGATTTTATGCTGGCGCCAAAATCCTGTAGTGAGACGCCGGCGATCTCAGAAGGATTGGCGTTATCTCTACTGATGAACCCGAGGTTGAATGAAAGATTAGTGCGGGGCGCATACCTGCTCCTGGCGCGAATGTTGGTGTAGTCGTAGTTTCCGATGCGGGTGAAAACATTGTCCGCGGTGCCGCGCTCGAGGTTGAAGTAAAGAGTCCAATTGTTTGCCGGTCGTGTTTTCAGACTGCCAAACACGGCGTGTGTGTTGTTTACGTCTGTATCGCTTTCCGAGCTGCGGGTGTTGCCGGAAACAGAACCGTTCGAAGCAAGATCGAATCCCTCAAAACTCTCTTCGATCCTACGATGCCCGTAACGATAGCCGAAGGTAACTGAGTGTCGCGGGTTGAAATGATAATTACCTTCGACGATGTTCTGGTATTTGCGATAACTCGTCAGCCGGTGAGCGTCCAGATTGCTGAAACCGATCGTGTCAGTTACCGACGTCGCGCCTGAAGGACGAGTAATCGAAAAGAAGTCGGACATCACTGCATCGCCCGTGATCCGAAAGTCGTCGACGCGAAATGTATTTGAGATTTGCAGCTTGTCGGTGGCGATAAATGATACTGCAACATCTCCAAGCCAACTCGGGCGATTGCTGGTTCCGGTGATGTTGTACTGGCCCAGATTAAGAACGTTTGGGGTAGTAGGAAGAGGCCCGGGCGGCCATCCGGAAACTCTGGGGTTCCAGTTCGTACCCGTGAAGTTTTCAATCAAGGTAAAGTCTGAGTCAGAGTTGCTGTAGATCACTCGCGCGGTAATGTCGAGCTTCTTTGCTAACAGCGTGTGAATGCTGGCTCGTGTGAAATCGACGCTTCCACGCGATGGCTCGTGGTGAAAGAAACTTGTGAGCTGCGCTTTGGCAGGATCAAGATTGATGCCCGGCGTGACTCCGAGTTCGGCAAAGCTGTCGTCGCGAAAACGACGGAAGCCTTGCAGGAAAGAATAGTCGATTGGTCCAACCGTGCCGTCTGCGCCAAAACGAAAATCGTCGGCGCGCGACTTGAGCGTGAGCGGGTAATTAAACTCGTTTCCGCCGAGGTGATAGTTGGTGAATCCCGGGCCGTCATATCGTTCCGGTGAATACCCGATGTTGAATCTAACCAGACGGTTCTTGGGGAGGATGGTTAAATCAAAGTCTCCGAATTTTGTCTCGGTGCTGTAGCCATGCTCGCCGGTGACCGGTTTCGGAGGCACGCTGAATTGCGACGGCGAGAATATCCAGTTTGGATTCGCGAAGTTGTTTAGAAACCGGAAGTATTTGAACTTGCGATAGGTGCCGTCAAAGCGATACCACTCCGGTTGTTCGACGCTGATCCGGAGTTGGCCGTTCGGATCGGCGCCCCAGCCGGTCGTAGTCACGAGTGCAGTTTCAAACAATCCGGTTTTGCCGTCTTGCGACCTCATTAAAAAGCTCGAATCGAAGAGCCGCGGCCCTGCTCTGTAGTTCAAATCGCTTTGATACTTATTCTGATCGCCGCCGACTGAAAGTCCGCGATACCCAAACTCGAGGGTCGAGATGATTGTGTAGTCGCCGGCATCTTCCCCGGCCTGGACCGGAGCGTTATCGCCATTGGAGTTTGGCGTGCTTTTCGGCGTGGATGATTGTTGCGCCACCGGCAGGGTCAGGCATCCGCAAATTACACAAATTACACAGATGGCTTTGATCGTTTTCGTCATAACTCACCTGAAGAAAGCCGGATGTGAACGCGACCCATGAATCTTGATGTGGCAATTCGTGCAACTGGCATACTGCGCATTCTGGTTGTGGGTTGGACCAGCAGGCTCGTCGGCGCCGACACCATGGTCAACACTGTGGCACGTCAGGCATAGCTGGTTGACACGCGCGAATTTCAGTAGTCGTGGATTAGCCGAGCCATGCGGCGTATGGCAGGCCGCACATCCTTCGGTCTTGAGTGGCGCATGTTCGTAAGTAAACGGACCCTGCTTGTCGGCATGACACTTCACGCACGCCGCATCTGCGCCGGTTGCCAGTCGGGTTTGCTTGAGCTCGAAACCGCCGTGGGGGTTGTGACAATCGCCGCATTTCATCGTGCCCTCGAGGACCTTGTGATGAAAGGGCTTGTTGAAATCGGGTTTTACTTCTTCGTGACAGCTTATGCAGAGTTGCGGCTCGCCGATCTTAAGTAAATGACGAGTTGAGAAGTCGGGCTTTTCTGCGTTGGCTGTGCCTACAAAGGTGATCGACTTCGCGATGTTCCTGCCCTCCGCGGGAGAGTGCGACGAGTGACAATCCGTACAGCCAATGCCGTTGCGGAAGTGTTCGCCGCGCCGGAAGTTGTTTCGTTCCTCTTTGCCTGCGTGACAGGTAAGACAGGTCTCCGAAATCTCCTTCGACGATTTGTTTTTGAACGAGATGATCTTTGTGGGATCGCCTTCTTCCAGGTGGGCCTTACCTGGTCCATGACACGCTTCGCAGCCTGTTACTTTTTCTTTCCAACTGCTGATTTTGGCGAGGCCGGCGTGGGAGGTATGAGAGAACGCTTTGAACTGGTCCTCGTGACAGTCTTTGCATGCGTCACTGCCGACGTAATCATTATCGGCCGACAAGACCCGTGAACGATTAGTCGAAGCGATGCACCAGATGACGGCGATTGCAGCCCCGCTGAGAACAAGTAACTTGATCGTTCTGAATCTCACATGCAGCGCCCTCTTTTGGAACTTGATCTTGGAGCGACGCTTGAATGGAAAACACTGGTAATTTGTACAGGCCGGGACTAGCGTGACAGGATGGGCAGGATTACCGGGATGGACGTGATTCAAAGACCTGTAACTTTTGCCAGCTTTCGGGACGTTGCACCCACACTACACTCGCTAAAAAGAGGAGTCGCGAGTGAAGCAAAATCTTGTAAAGAAGTTACTGGTCTGTCTCGCCACCGTTTGCCTGGTCTCAATGCCACTCGCCAGGGCGCAGGAGAAGGTGCGCGTCGAGAAAGATCTTCTCGGTGAGAAGTCCATTCCCGCCGATGCCTACTACGGCGTGCAGACCGCCCGCGCACTGGAAAACTTCAAACTCTCCGGCCTGCTGATCAATCACTATCCCGGTTTTGTCGAAGCGTGGGCCATCGTGAAGCTGGCTGCTGCACGTGCGAATGCCGACGTTGGCGCAATGAAAAAAGAACGGCTGGCGGCAATCGAAAAAGCGACTGCCGCCGTTCGCGACGGCAAGTATCACGACCAGTTTCTCGTCGATTGGTACCAGGGCGGCGCCGGCACTTCAACCAACATGAATGCGAACGAAGTGCTCGCGAACATCGGTCTGGAGCTGACCGGCCACAAGAAGGGCGAATATCAGTTTCTCGAACCTCACGACGATCTAAACATGTCGCAGTCGACGAACGATTCGTACCCGACTGCGATCAAGGTCGCGTTTCTACTGCGCAACGATCGATTGATCTCCGAGCTCGAGAAGCTCGTCGCGTCGTTCCGTCTAAAAGGAAACGCATTCCTCGAGATCGTGAAAATGGGACGCACGGAAATGCAGGACGCGGTCCCAATGACCGTAGGGCAGGAGTTTCATGCGTTTGCTGCGAGTCTTGAAGACGAAATAAAACTGCTGCGCGACGCCGAGAAATACCTGTATGCAGTCAACATGGGCGCGACTGCGATTGGGACCGGCATCAATGTGCCAAAAGGTTATCCGGAGAAATGTGCTTTCCACCTTGCGCAACTTACCGGGAAGCCGATTGTGCCTGCCAAAGACATGTTGGCGGCAACGTGGGATCAACAGGGCTTCGTGGTCTATTCGTCCGCCTTGAAGAGTCTCGCGATCAAGCTGTCGAAGATCGCGAGTGACCTCATCCTGCTCACTTCCGGTCCGCGCGCCGGATTGAGTGAAATCAACTTGCCTGCGTTGCAGCCGGGTTCGTCAATCATGCCGGGCAAGGTGAATCCGGTCGTTCCGGAAGTCGTGAATATCGTCGCGTTTCGGGTCATGGGAAACGATTACAGTGTGACGCTTGCTGCTCATAGTGGGCAGTTGCAACTCAACGCCTACGAGCCGCTTGCAGGTGTCGCCGTTCTCGAGTCGCAAAGTCTTCTCTATAACGTTTCGGGCCTCCTTCGAACGAAATGTATCGACGGAATCACTGTGAACGAACAAACGCTCAAGCGATACATGGAAACGACGGTGGGCATCGTCACGGCGCTTAATCCTGTGCTGGGTTATGAGAAGGCAACAGAATTAGCTACCGAAGCATATAAATCCGGCAAAGGCATCCTTGAAATCATTCGCGAGAAAAAGCTTCTGACTGAAGCACAAATCAAGGAACTACTCGACCCCGTAAAGCTCACGGGCCTGGATAAGAGCAAATACAAACGATGATGAGACCCAACTACCGAGCCACCTCTGCATTCGCGGTGATTCTGGTACTCGCGGGCATACAATCCGCTGCCGCCCAGAAGAAACCAAACATCATCATTCTCGCTACCGGAGGGACGATCGCCGGCGCCGCTGCAACCGGCACACAGGCCGGCTACAAATCCGGGGCGGTAACCATCGACGCCATGATTACGGCCGTTCCCGGCATCGCGGATATGGCCAACATCAAGGGCGAGCAGATCTCAAACGTCGGTTCCCAGGACATGTCTTTCGACATCATGCTGAAGCTGGCGAAACGGATCAACGAATTGATGTCGAAGCCGGACGTGGACGGTTTTGTTGTCACACACGGCACCGACACCATGGAGGAGACTGCTTTCTTTCTGAACCTGGTAGTGAAGGGCGACAAGCCGGTCGTGATGGTCGGGTCTATGCGGCCTTCGACTGCCGTTAGCGCCGATGGTCCATTGAATCTTTATAACGCAGTCGGCGTCGCGATCGATCCACATGCGAAAGGGCGGGGCGTGCTCGTAGTGATGAACGACTGGATTCATGCGGCCCATTCGCTCACGAAAACAAGTACGACGGCGATTCAAACGTTCATGTCGCCGGTGAGAGGCATCGTCGGCGTCGCAAGCTACGGCAAGAACGATTTCTACAACACGCCACAGTGGAAACACACCACCGCAAGTGAATTCGATATCGGCGGCGTCGATAAACTTCCGCGTGTCGATATTGTTTACGCGTATGCCGGCATGCCGCCTGATTTGATCGATGCTTCCGTCGCAAACGGCGCCAAAGGGATCGTCGTGGCCGGGGTTGGAAATGGCAACATGAACAAAGCTTCTCTCGACGCAGCAACAAACGCTGCGAAGAAAGGCGTTGTGGTTGTCAGGAGTACGCGCGTGGCAACTGGAACTGTAGGACGCAACGTGGAAGTCAACGACGATGAAGCCGGGTTTATTGCCAGCGACGAG
>DASUPZ010000216.1:0-3365 GCA_036280855.1 Pyrinomonadaceae bacterium
AGACCAAAGCGGCGCCAGGCCGCCGCACTCCAAGGTGGCGCCCAACTCTATGTTTGTCAAACTCCACGCAATACCGTATTTTTACAGAACTATTACTCCCCCTAAATTGAATTTGAGTCTAACATCATCCGGCATCGCTCAAGGTCGCAGGTCAAGTCTTCATGCGCCCAAATCTGCGAGGAGGACGCAATGAAAGTTTTACTGGTCAATCCTGAGTTTCCCGACACATACTGGAGTTTCCGTCACGCGCTTCCATTCGAAGGAAAGCGCTGCGTGTTTCCGCCGCTCGGTTTACTCACGGTTTCCGGTCTCTTACCGCGTTCCTGCGAACGCCGTTTGATCGATCTAAACGTCGAGCCACTAAAGAATTCGCATATCGAATGGGCCGACATGGTTTTCATCACCGGCATGTTGGCGCAGAAGAAATCGCTGCACGAGGTGGTGAAGCGATGTAAAGAACGCGGGAAGCTGATCGTGCTCGGTGGTCCATACGTCACCAGCACCATCGAGGAACTTCCCCACGCCGATCACATCTTTCAGGGCGAAGCTGAAACTACGTTGCCGCAGTTTTTCACAGACCTCGAGCGCGGCGAAGCAAAACGCACTTATAAAGCACCTGAGCGCCCACCGTTAGCAATCACACCGATCCCGGATTTCGGTTTGGCCAATCTTAAGCGATACAGTTGCATGTCAGTGCAGTACTCGCGTGGCTGCCCGTTCTCATGCGAATTTTGCGACATCATCGAGATTTATGGACGCATACCGCGCACGAAGAGTAATCAGCAGATACTGGCAGAGTTTGACGAGCTAAAACGTCTTGGCTGGCGTGGACAGCTCTTCATTGTCGACGACAATTTCATCGGCAACAAAAAAAACGTTCGGCTGCTGATGCCCGACTTGATCGAGTGGCAAAAGAAGAACGGTTATCCGTTCTCACTGCTGACCGAGGCGAGCGTCAACCTCGCTGACGACGACGATCTTCTCAACTCAATGAGAGACGCCGGATTCCGCCGGGTCTTTCTCGGTATCGAGACCCCGGTTGAGGAGAGTCTTAAGGAAGCGCAGAAGCCTCAGAACCGCGGAAACCTGCTCAACTCAGTCAGGAAGATCCAGAGTCGCGGGATGGAAGTGATGGCCGGATTCATCGTCGGTTTCGACAACGATCCGGAAGACATCTTCGAACGCCAGATCGAGTTTATTCGCGAGAGCGCGATTCCGATGGCGATGGTCGGCATGCTCAACGCACTCCCCGACACGCAACTCTGGAAACGACTCGAACGTGAAGGTCGTTTGCTCGGCGACGACGCCTCAGGAAACAACACCGTTGCCACACTCAACTTCATTCCCAAAATGGAAGTTGAAAAACTCGTCAACGGCTACAAGACGATCATGCGCACGATCTACACACCGAGGGAATACTACCGGCGTGCGCTCGACTCATTGCAACGCACACCGCAGGACATTCCCGAAGCGCACCAGTATCACGGACTCAAAGCAATACAGGCTTTCGTCCGGATCGCGTTCAAGCTCGGCGTGCTCGATGCTGATCGCCGTGAGTTCTGGCGTTTCTTCATCAAGGCTGCGCGCACACACCAGGATCGCATGGTTGAGCTGTTGCGACATGCAGCCATGGCCTACCATTTCCGCAAACTAAACGAGTCGTACGGCGATACGTGAGTTCTTCGAGTCGATCGGCATTCGCCGCTTTACGTCACCGCGATTTCCGGCTCCTCTGGTTAGGCCAAATTGTGTCGGTAACGGGATCGCAAATGCAGTTTGTCGCGATCAACTGGCACGTCTATCTCCTCACAAAATCCGCATTCGCGCTTGGTCTCGTCGGACTCTTTCGTGGAGTTCCGATCATCTTGTGTTCACTGGCGGGCGGTGTCGTTGCCGATGCGATCGATCGTAAACGACTGATGATCGTCACGCAGACAGTGATGCTCGCGAGCGCGGCGTTGTTGACTGTCTTTACTCTTGCGGGACTCGACAGTGTTTGGCCCATCTACATTCTCAGTGGACTCGCGTCAGCGGCTTCTGCATTCGACGTTCCTGCGCGACAGGCCCTCATGCCCACGCTCGTGCCGACCGAGGATTTCCCAAACGCAGTCAGCCTGGGAATCATGGTCTTCAACGTTGCGACCATCGCCGGACCGGCAATCGGAGGTTTCATGCTGGCTGAAAGCGGGCCGGGCGTGATTTATGCCATCAACGCCCTCTCGTTCCTGGCCGTGATCGCTGCACTGATAGCGATGCGCACGAGCGGGAAACCCGAGCTGCAGGGTGAACGTCGCGAGGCCCTGAGCTTTGGCGCCCTGAAGGAAGGTTTGAGGTTCGTTTGGCGTACGCCGATTATCGTGCAGACTATGACTCTCGACTTTGCTGCGACGTTCTTCGGTTCGGCAACGTTGTTGCTGCCGATCTTTGCGCAGGAACGATTGCACGTGGGCGCTCGTGGCTATGGGTTCCTCGCCGCCGCGCCTGCGATCGGATCAGTTTTGACTGCTTTGGTGATGGCGCGTATCGGAAGTTTTCAGCGGCAGGGAAGACTGGTGGTTAGTGCGGTAGCAGTGTTTGGCGTTGCGACGGCGTTGTTCGGCATATCAACCGTCTACTGGTTCTCGTTGCTTATGCTGGCAGTGGTTGGTGCGGCTGACACTGTCAGCACAGTTTTACGTCAAACGATCCGGCAGCTGGTGACGCCGAACCATCTTCGCGGACGAATGACTTCGATCAATATGATGTTCTTCATGGGTGGACCACAGCTCGGCGAACTCGAAGCCGGATCGCTTGCCGCAGTAATCGGAGCACCGCTATCGGTCGTGATCGGTGGTGTGGGTTCACTCACTTGCGCTGCGATCGCGGCAGTGAAGTCGAAGAGTTTGATGGAGTTTGAGATCTGATGAACTGGACCACTGCCGAGACCAACACTCACCAGGATCACGTGATCGCTCACGTCATTGGCGCTACACCCCTCGCTCATTTCACCTGGGACGAGACGGCATACCTGCTGCTCGACATCGGCTTCATCTGGAACATCTATCTCAACATGGAGATGGGACTCGTGCCGCACCCCATGGCGATAACGGAGTTGGAAGCTGACGACAGTTTAAAAGGCGAACTGCGTTCGGATATCGATCGCTTGATGCGCGGCGAGAGTCCGGTACGGATGGCGGCTGTAGATAATGCAACGCCAATCGAGTCGATTGAATTGTTTGAATCAGGAGATAGCCGGCGACTGGTGTTGAATTGCGAGGACGGAAAAGTGGTTATAGAAAACTCCGCGATTACCCGCGACGTGAGAATTACTTAGCGCCTCCCTGGAGTGCGGCGGCCTGGCGCCGCTTTGTTATCGATAATGCTCG
>DASUPZ010000217.1:0-5810 GCA_036280855.1 Pyrinomonadaceae bacterium
GTACAACGCCTGCGCCGAGTGATTGCCACTCCGAACCTCCAGAAATACGGCGTTTGCCTTGCGCCCCCGCGCTTCCTGGAGCACACGTTCGAGCAGCGCAGCGCCAATTCCGCGACGCCGAAACTGCTCCCGAACAGCAACGTTATTTATGTGGAGTTCGCCGGCCGTTTCCCTCGCGACAATGTAGCCCGCGATCGGGCCCGAGTCGATAATCGAAGCCCGCGTCACCCGCGCGATCAGCATCAGATCGCGATTCGCGCTCTGCAATTCCGCGTAATACGCCGCCCAGCCCCACCGGCTCAAACCCGACTTCTCTTCTATCTCTACAACTTCGAGCAGATCGTGCTCGGACATTCGCGTGATCGCGATGCCGATAGCCTCCGAAGTTGCTCTTTGCTCCACGGTAGCCATTAAACTTTCAACTCCGCATCCGAAGGTCGCACGTAAACCGCTTGAAGCGCGTCAGGCGCCTGGATCTGTCCTTCACGAAAGCGCTTGAGCGCGAGTGAAGCAACATGCGTCGCGAGGTTTTGAACCGGCTCAGCGACTCGCCCATTCGTAAGCAACGCGCTGTGAGCGATAGCGCCGTCCCCACACCACACGACATCTTCAAGCGAACCATACTTCTCCAGCAATATTTGCGGAGAAATGTGCGTTGCGTTATCCAATGCTGTCACGAGACCGTCGTGAGTTACTGAAAATAGTTGAGCAAAAACTTCACCACGTCCAGCCGGCAACAGAGCGACGGACCGCTCGGATTCTCCGGCCGCAAGTGCAACCGCCTCGAGCGTCGGAATCCCTGCGCACGGACGATCGAGCGTCTCAGCTAAAGCCTTCACAGTGGCAATGCCGATCCGTAGACCGGTAAAACTTCCTGGTCCGGTCGCGACTGCAAACAGATCGATGTCCGGCAAAGCGACGTGCGCGCCGCTGAGTAGCACATCAATATCGTTTAAAAGCCTATTTGAATGCGAAATCCCGGCATCATTAGTCGAAGCTGCCAGAACCTGTTCGCCACGCGCGAGGGCCACACTTCCGGCAAGCGTTGCGGTCTCAACGCTAAGTATCAACGGCTCAAAATCGGGATTTACGATCCGTGTCATCCGCGTCGCTCGATCGAGATCTCATCTAACCACAAAACACCAAATATCGGACATGGCGCTGGGTCGCAGTTGTTTCGCTGCAATTGTATGACTGCCGCTTCCGCGCCTGCCATCGTTGTGAACTCGAAACTCAACCGCGTCCAGTCAGTGGTTGCGGAAGGAAAGTTTTCCGAGTTTCCAAGTTGCTCGTTAGTTGAAGCATCGCTGACGATGAACATCGGCGGTCCGCCCGTTACCAGGTCTTTCGTCTTCACGCTGAAGTATATGCGATACCGCGTTGAAGGCTCGACTATGACAGTCTGAGACAGCAGCGTCGTAGCAGGCATCCAATCGCCGTTGAGATTGATTTGAAGGCTTTTTGCGCCGCCAAACTTTTCCGAGACGTCGATCGCTAATCGATTTTTACTTGGGCTTATCCATCCGCCGAATCCGGGCTCACTCAGAATGAGCTGATCCTCGAAGCCTCCGTTGAAGAGTGCCGGCGTTTGCAGAGACGTTGAAGGCAATTGCATCTTAAACGCCTCGCGGAATGCTTTTGCGGAAAACAGGTAGTTGATGAAAGTGCGGCGTTGCTCGTAGTTTATTTCGATCCATCCCTCAGCTGCTTTTAAATTGCCACCTGAGACACGCCAGGCGAGATCGATCAAGTTTCGAAAGTAACGGGGATCAGATGATGCCGCCGTGCGCAGTTCGGCAAAGGCTTCGTCATACCTACCCATTCGCAGCAGGAGATTGCCGCGCTGCCAGTGTGTGTGGCCGTAGTAGGGGGCCCAACGCACTGCTTCATCGAGTGCAGCAAGCGCGCCTGCAGTGTCGCCGAGTTCTTCGCGGGCGTTTCCGAGTTCGAGCCACAGATTGTCTTCGCGAGGTCGTAAGCTCGTTGCGGCTTCGAGAGACTTTACGGCTTCTGCAGAATTTCTGAGCCGCGTAAAGATGGTTGCGCGTGCGCGGTGCGCATCCGGGTCGGAAGGGCTAATCGCGATCGCTGCGTCCGCGGCGGCTGTTGAGTTTGAGATTAAAGCGTAGCGGGAGAGTAGACGTGAAAACCCAACGCGGGCGGAAGCCTGGATGAGGTAACGACATGAGGCGACGGCGAGGATCGCAACGGTAAGGCGAATTGGCCGCGAATCTGCGCGGATCACACGGATAGATTTAAGGAGCCGAAGGGCTTGGGTTGTCGTCGAAGAACAGTGGCGTCGTTGCCGCTGCACCCGCCGCCGCAAAGATCGCGATCGTGGCTGCTCGTCCGAGACCGAAGAGACCGCCTTGATCGGGTCCCGGCGGAAGCGGAGCAGGCTTTGCTGAACAATTATTCAAGGAAGCATCAGCGGCAGGGTTCGTTTTGCCTGTGAAGCCCTGATCGGATATGACCTCGCCGGTCGCGCCGCTTCTTGTTCGCAGGGTCACGCAACCCGAAAGCACGTGCGCTTTGACGTTTCGTTGTTCGTCATACGTGAGCACGACGCGCGTGTTCTGATCGATTTCGAGCGCGCCGATTGGACCAAGATCAACAGTTGCAGATTGATCGTTTCCAGTTTCGATCGTGGCGCCCGTAAGAATCGAGGCGCCAGTGGCGGCACTTAGACCATTCACGCTGACGGGTTGATTGTTTTTGGTGGTTAACCTGCCGATGATCTGTGGCGCAAGTGTTGTCGCCGCGGGCTTGCTGGTCCGATCAGCGAACGCGACCTGAAGACCAACCTGTGCAATGGAGAACATTACTAACGCCGCAACTGCTCTGAAACCATTACGTCGCTTTTGGTCCATCAAAGTATCCCTTCGTTAAAGGAAACAGCTCCGCGCCAAACTAACTGCCGGAAGTCTACTGTTCCTGCGGGTTTAGGTCAACGACTTTATTTGTCGTCGCGATCATGATGAGCGTGACGAACACAATCGCGTTCACCATGATGTGCAAGCCAAAGTCCACGAGACTGTGCGCGGCGACACCTGCAAGCCCGAGCACCGCACCAATTCGCGCCGCACGCAGGAACCCACGATCGGCGAAAAGATTTCTCCGAATCATTCGAACGACAATCACTACGAACCAGACACCGATAGCAAAACCGATCACTCCGCCGCTCGAGAGTAGTTCGAGATACTCGTTGTGTGCCTCCTGTGGAACCAGCCGGCCCGACGCTTCGTGATAGGCAGTGATGCCAATCCAGTAGCCGCCGAGGCCCACGCCGAGGATGGGGTTTGCTGCAAACATCTTCAACGTCGCGCGCCAGATCTCGCTCCTGCTTGCACCTTCAAGCGTGCTCGAATGGGCAGCCCAGAACGCGGCCCCGAGCATATTCACGATCGCGAGGATCAGCACTGCCTTAATCGCAACGAAAGGTGTGATCTTTTTTGAGGGACTTGGGAACAGCAGGGCAGCCGTAACGATCTGGACCAGGATTGCCAGGATGCCGCCGCGCGAATTTGCAAGGGCGAGTCCGGCCAGGATCGGCAAGAGCAGCGCGACGTAGATCAACAGGCGATCTCTTTTAACGCCGCCACCGAGAATCATGCCGACACCAAGCCCAAACGCCATTTCCATCAGGTAAGCAAAGTGGTTTTTGTTGATGAACTGCGCATATCCCTGGTTTGGTCTGAGTAGTGGGAGAATGAACCCTGTTTCGTGCTGAGTGGTTTGCCGGAGAATACCGAAGATGGCGCTGATCACCGCGATGCCAAGGATCGTGTAAACCAGAATTCGAATGCGACGGGCAGTGTTTGCGTATCGATAAAGCAACGCAAGAAACGCGGTGAGCGCCAGCATCTGCAATGCGAAGAACGCAGATTGAAACGGATCCTCGCTGATCTGTGTTGAGAGAGATTGGACGAATGCAAGCGCTGAGATGGCGAGCATGGGTACCAGTACCGGATCCGCGCCGATCCGTGAATCCTCAATGATCGCTAAAACACAGATCATGAAGATCACGCAGATGAATGCTGATTTCCACCACGGCTCAACTGTGCCGTAAGGAATCGCGCTAATGATGATCAGCGCGAGCAGCGCCACGAAAATCGCCAACCCAAGTCTCCCTGGAGTGCGATTCGTGGACCGTAAAGATCCGCGCGGTGGCGTTTGTAAATTCACGTCGAAACAGATCGCTCAGGTAGTTCACATCAACCAGCAACGGCTCACTCTCGCAACTACGATAGAGATTCAGCCAACCCCACTCGACCCCATCCTTCACCAGCGGCAACCGGAAACTCCATTCAAAACGCGAACGGTACACGTCATCAGTTTCATCCGCCTGGCCTGACCACGACCACGACACACGGCCATTGCGAAACTCCAGCAACTGCCGCGGATGACGCTGCCTGCTCGCCTCGTAAGCACGTTCGTTCATTTCGGCGCGCCCGGCCTGGCCCACCTGCGCATTCGCAAAACTAAACTCGCCGAAGTCGAGCAAGTGTCGCGTGGCTTCAAACATCTCGTGAAGATCGGAAGCCTTCGAGAGGGCGAGGGCCGCACGTCTCACGCGGATGTTGTTCGCCACTCGCAGGCGTCGATCGTTTACAGTGCGTTTTACTCCGGCTCGCAACTCGTCCACTTCGTGATATCGCAAGTGGCCTACCGCAATGATCACTGCCACTGAGATCACAAACAACATGAAACCCGTGAGCTTCGATCCGGTCGCAGGAAAGATGAGCGCCGCGAGGCCAAACAATGCACACACGCCATACAGCACGAGTGCCGCACGCCGCTGCGACCAGCCTCGCGCGAGGAGCATGTGATGGATGTGTTCGTTGTCACCCTGAAATACGGGCTTACGACTCAGCAGACGACGTCCCATCGTCATCGCAGTGTCGACCATCGGAAATCCGAACGCGAGGATTGGCACGACGACCGCGACCGCAGTCGTGGCCTTTTGCGTTCCCAGGACAGACAAAGCGGCGAGCAGAAATCCGGTGAAGAGGGCACCTGAATCGCCGAGAAAGATCGACGCGGGATTGAAGTTGTAACGAAGAAATCCGGCGAGCGCTCCGCATAGAACGAGCGCGACTACGATCGTCAATGTTTGTCCCTGCGAAATGGCGACGCCGAGAATTACGAGCGATGAAAACAACGCGGCGCCGGAGGCGAGACCGTCAAGACCGTCGATTAAGTTGAACGCATTTGCGATCCCCACCAGCCACACGACAGTGATCACGAACGACAGGAGCGGTGGGAGTTGGACCGGTCCAAACATCGGGATCGATAACGCGTCGATGCGGCCGCCCATGGCGAAGAAGATCGTCGCGATAAGTCCTAGCCCGGCGAACTTCACGACGGCGTTCGTGCCACGCAAGTCGTCGTAAGCGCCGAGCAGCAGAACGAGCGTTGCAGGAATGACGAGCGTCAGGATCTCGGAGCGCAGAGTGCTCAGCGTTTGAGTGAGTAAGTTGTCGACAAACGGCAGCAGGGAGAGCGCAGTCAGGCACGAGATGTAAAGCGCGAGCCCGCCGAGGCGCGGGATAGCGATGTGGTGAATGCGACGTGCGTCCGCCGGCACGTCGAGCAGTTTGTATCGTTCACATAAACGACGAATGAGTGGCGTCGTGATTAAAGAAGCTACCGTCGCGATCGAGAAGAGAGCGAAGTAGGTCTTCAAAGTGATATCTCCTCATAGACAGGGCGTTTGACAGGATTTACAGAATTTTCCCGATTGACAGGATTCAGGTCATGAAAAATCGTGAGCATCGTGTTGAGACTTAGTTGCGTTGGATTTGCAGCAA
>DASUPZ010000218.1:0-4476 GCA_036280855.1 Pyrinomonadaceae bacterium
CGCTAATTTCAGCCCAAGGGTTGGAGCGCAGCGACAACCTTGGGTTAGATCACAAAATAGTCAGTGAACCTTGAAAAGGTTCGCCAACTGCCTAACCCTTTCAGGGTTGGTCGCGATCTAAAATTTATTTCCCAGGGTTCTCGCGAACGCTCGAACCCTGGGCTGAAATTAGCGAACGCCTTCGGCGTTATTGATGGAATTCAAACTGAGACACTACCCAAATCTAATCTCGCATCCGAGGGGGTATGTGTGTTCGCGCACAGACTCGGCGCCGTCTATCGTTTAACGTGGTGGCGGTGGCATTCAAGGAGTCTATAAAGATGGCGGTTTTAAATAGCAATAATAATGGCGATGCAGGTGTTAACCGGCTGCTCGCCACGCTCCCCAAAAATGAATACAAGCGTTTATTACCCAAGCTGACGACAGTTAGTTTGGTTTTGGGCCAGACGTTGTACGAACCTGGCGATGTAATTAAGCACGTCTATTTTCCTAACGATTCGATAATCTCATTAATTTCGAAACTGTCAGAGACCTCGCGGCTTGAAGTAGGAATGGTCGGAAATGAAGGAATGGCTGGCCTTGCTGTCTTTATGGGTGTCAAGTCTTCATCAACGCGAGCGCTGGTGCAGGGAGCGGGGACAGCAATGAGAATGAGTTCAGCGGCTGTGCGCACGGAAGCAAACCAACTTGGCAGTTTACATCACCTGCTGCATCGTTATTCGCACTCACTGCTTGCCCAGGTCTCTCAATCATCTGCATGCAATCGCTATCACATGGTTAACGCTCGGCTGGCGCGATGGCTATTGATGACAAACGATCGTCTGGCGGCGAAGGAATTTCCCTTAACTCAGGAATTTCTATCAACCATGTTGGGCGTGCGGCGGGAAGGCGTTAGTAAGGCTGCCGGCGCGCTGCAGGCCGGTAAACTGATTCGTTACAGTCGAGGAGTGATCACTATTCTTAATCGACGGGGCCTGGAAGAGAAATCTTGCCACTGTTACGCGATCATTAAAGCCGAAACGGATGAATACCTGAATTGAGTTCTGTGTTAGACTTCGAATCTCACTTCAATCGTTTGTGCCTTACCCGGAAATCAGCTTCACAGGATTAACATGATTATCAGGATTAACATGATTTTTTGTGCAAAGCCACGGTGAATTGAAATGATAATCTGTGATTTATGTTCGCATTACGGCCTTAGTGGTGAGTGTAGACTCGGCCTCCGCATACCGAAGGGCATGAGTTGCCGGGATTTTGCCCCGACAATGGAAAAATTCTGCTCTGATCCAAAAGACTTCGTGAATGAAAGACAGATCGTCCAGATGGCTACGTTTTTTGGAATGAAAGGGACCGAACTAAAAAAGGTCAAGCTCCTGGCTTCGCGCGAAGAAATCTCTCGCCTGTAAAACCCCCATTTCATAAGTTCCTCTTACCGCTATTCCTAATTCACTCTTCAGCCTTAGTGTCTTTGAGGGTTGAAAAGAAGATCAAAGCAGGTCAAAAAAGTCCTGCCCGTATTTAATAGACATCAAATAACTTACCTCATCCACACGATCGCACGTGGATAAAACAATCCTGCTTACGACTACTGCACCGTCAAAAACATTGGAAGTTTTTCATGGCCCAATGCTTGCTACCCGACGCCACAGTGCAGGATGAAACTAAATGTATGACGAGAGACGGTCGCACGTCGCGAAAGCAATCCTCGCTTACCTGCTCGAACACCCCGACGCTCAGGATACCCTCGCGGGAATCGCTGAATGGTGGTTGCCCGAAGAAGAAGCGAACACGCAGCTCGAGCTCGTTAAAAACGCACTGGACCAACTAGTCGCACAGAATCTCGTGCTCGAAAGACACAGCAAAGATTTGCAAACTCACTACCGCATTAATGCTCAACGGTTGCAGGAAATCGAGAAGCTCGTGAAATGAGCCAAACACCAATGACCGTAATCACAATAACAAAGACCTTAGTCCTAAACGGAGGTTACTCATGCCAGTCGCATTAACTTATCCGGGCGTTTACGTCGAAGAGATACCAAGTGGCGTGCGGACGATCACCGGAGTGGCCACTTCGATCACTGCATTCCTTGGCCGCGCTCTGCGTGGTCCAACCAACACGCCCGTGACGATCAACAGCTACGCCGACTTTGAACGCATCTTCGGCGGGCTCTGGACTCAGAGCAGCCTCGGTTTCGCTGTGCGAGACTTTTATATGAACGGCGGCAGTCAGGCGATCATCGTACGGCTTTTCCACCCCTTCTTTGGGTCGGACCAGTCGCGTGCCGATGCGCTTGCAGGCGCGCAGGCAGCCGCCGATGCTGCCACTGCTGAAGCTGCCGATGCGGCCGCGACTCCCGCCAGTGTCGCTGCTGAAGCGCGAAGAATCGAGGGTGAAACGGTAAATCCGAGCGGTAAAACCGCAGCGGACGCCGTGGCAGATGCCGCTGAAGCGGCTGCCGCAGCTCCGGGCGCGACCCCACAGACAGTGGCCGATGCAGCAACTGCCGCAGTTGGCGGCGCCGCGCCGCTTACGCGCTCGACACTCGGAGTTAATGGTCTCAACCTCGCCGCCGCATCGGAAGGCACGTGGGGGAACAGCTTGCGCGCGCGCGTCGATCACGACGTAGCCGGCGGCGCTGCGAATCTATTCAATCTCTCCGTGCGTGATGACAGCACGGGCGTCGTCGAAACCTTCCGCAACGTGTCGATCGATCCGGGCCATCCGCGTCAGGTCGATCGCGTGCTGGAAAACGAATCGAACCTCGTGCGTGCAAGTGGTGCATTGCCGGGAGCAAGACCCGCTCCTCATGCTGCTCCGACACCGGCAGCGCCCCTGTGGGCAAATAACGCGACGAACGTTGCAGTCCAGGGCGCGGGCCAATCGTCTGACGGCAGTGAGCTCGGCGATAACGACTTCACCGGTCCAGGTCTCGAAGATGCGAAACAGGGATTGTATGCACTCCGCAAAGCCGATCTCTTCAATCTGCTTTGCATCCCGCCATACGATGCGAACAACAACGCAAGCCCGGCGCTTATCTCCACCGCGACGGCTTATTGCCAGCGACGTCGCGCGATGATGATCGTCGATCCGCCGGCGGAGTGGAACGACAAGGACGACGCGCGCGATGGTCTCGATGCTCACATCACGACCAGAAGCAGTTATGCCGCGTTGTACTTCCCGCGCCTGCGACAACCGAATCCGCTGCGTGATGGACAGTATGAAGAATTCGCTCCATGCGGCGCTGTTGCCGGAGTGATGGCTCGCACCGATGCGGAACGCGGAGTTTGGAAAGCACCGGCAGGGCTCGCCGCGAATTTAGTCGGCGTGCCGCAGTTGAGTGTTCCGCTTACTGACGCCGAAAACGGCGAGCTCAATCCGCTTGGCATCAACTGCCTGCGCGCAATGCCTGCCGCCGGACGCGTCGTCTGGGGCGCGCGTACTCTCGAAGGCGACGATCGACTCGGCTCGGAATGGAAATACGTTCCGGTGCGTCGCACGGCGCTCTTCATCGAAGAGAGCCTCTATCGCGGTATGCAGTGGGTCGTATTTGAACCAAACGACGAACCGCTCTGGGCGCAGATCAGATTGAACGCCGGCGCCTTCATGCACAACCTGTTTCGCCAGGGGGCGTTCCAGGGAACGACTCCAAAAGATGCGTATTTCGTGAAGTGCGATAAGGAAACGACGACGCAGAACGACATCAACCTCGGCATCGTCAACATCATCGTTGGCTTTGCTCCGCTCAAGCCTGCTGAGTTTGTGGTCATCAAGTTGCAGCAAATGGCTGGGCAGATTCAGACATAGGTCCTATATGACCGGTCTGACTTATAGGTCCTATCTCATCAAGATTGAAGGAGCAATCTAATGGCACAGTTCACTGTAAACGCTCAACGCTTTGACCCCTACAAGAATTTCAAATTCCGCATCAAGTGGGATGGTCGATACGTCGCCGGCATCAGCAAGATGGGTTCATTGAAACGCACGACCGAAGTCGTGAAGCATCGTGAAGGTGGTGATCCGAGCAGCAGTCGCAAGTCGCCGGGCCGCACGGAGTACGAAGCTATCACGCTCGAACGAGGAGTCACTCACGATACTGAATTCGAGAAATGGGCTAACAAGGTCTGGAACTTCGGCGCCGGTCTCGGCAGCGAAGTGTCACTCAAAGACTTCCGCAAAGACATCATCATCGAGGTTTACAACGAGGCGGGACAGTTGGCGCTCTCTTACAAGGTCTATCGCTGCTGGGCCTCTGAGTTTCAGGCGCTGCCTGACTTCGACGCGAATGCGAATGCCATCGCGATCCAGACGATCAAGCTGGAGAACGAAGGTTGGGAACGCGACGTCGAGGTTGCCGAGCCCGCTGAGCCGACGTTCACAGTTCCCGCCGGGTAAGAAATGGGAATAGGTGGGGACTCCAAAAGCCAAAAAATTCATGCGCCTCCTTGGAGTGCGGCGACTTGTCGCCGCTTTGGTCC